>JAHQYM010000015.1 GCA_024421095.1 Acidimicrobiia bacterium | reverse complement strand
TGGACAACGCCTACGCAGTTGCTTTGCGGAGCGACACCGATGTTATAACCGGCGAGACTACCCCCAAGATCGTGGTGGCTGGCGAGGTGTCGCGTGCGTTCCCTGATTACGATTTGGCGACAACTGACCGCACCGAGGTCGGGTTGGCTCAGTATTTGGGGCATAGCGAGGTGTCGGTCGATGCGTCGTTGAGCGCGTTGTCGGTGACGTCGAGCAGCGATGGTTCGGCGTTCAACGCGGCGGTGCCGTTGACACCGACGTTCGCGTCAGCCACCACGTCATATGAGTTGCAGATCGGCGCTGAGGTGACGCATGTGATGGTCACGCCGACGGTCAACCATGCTGCTGCGACGGTGAGCGTTACGCCCTCTGGTGGGTCTGCACAGACGGTGGCGAGCGGCGCGGCGAGCACGGCGATCCCGGTCGCGTCGTTGCCGGCGAGTGTCGTGGTGACCGCTGAGGATGCCATTACCACCGTGACTTACATGTTGACGCGTCCGCCGGCGGGGTTGACGTTGAGCGCCGCCAACAGCAGCGTTAGTGAGGGCGGGGGCATGGTGGCGGTGACCGCGACGTTGAACCGGCGTGCCCCGTCGGGCGGGGTGTCGGTGACGTTGACCGCCACCGGCACTGCGACTGCTGGTGCGGACTTTGTGTTGCCGGGTGCGTTCACGGTTGCCGAGGGGGAAACATCGGCGACTGCCAACGTGTCGATCACTGATGATGTGGCCGCTGAGGGCAACGAGACGATCGTGTTGTCGGCGACCGTGTCGGGTTGGGCGGTCACAGGCGTGACTGTGACGATCACCGATGATGACGTGGCAGGGGTGACGGTCAGCACCCAGACGTTGTCGGTGTTCGAGAATGTGGCGTCAACGTATACTTTGCGGTTGAACACGCAACCCACCGCGCAGGTGACGGTCACCGCGCAGGTGACGGTCACCCCGACTGCCAGCCCAACCGCGAATGCGACGGTGTCGGGTGCGGTGACGTTCACCACAGGCAACTGGGACACGGCCCAGCCTTTGACTGTTACTGGTGTGGCTGAGGGCACTGCTACGGTGAGCCATGCGGTGACGAGCAGCGACACGGATTACAACAACGTGTCGGTGGGTTCGGTGGCGGTGACGGTGGCTGCGATTTCCACCACCTATCAGATCACCGCTCCCGCTGCGGTGGCTGAAGGTGATGATGCTGTGTTGCAGATCGCGTTGGGGCAGCCCGCGCCTAGTGTGGGAATATATTTCTCGGTCGCGTACGGCTATGCGGGCGGTGGGTCGGATTCGGCTGATCTCAACGCGCCGCCGCAGGGGGTGGAACTCGCTGAGGGTGAGACCACGAAAGCTTTGACGGTACGCACCACGGCAGACAACATAGTCGAAGAGGATGAGACGTTCACTGTGACCGTCACCGCTCACGCTTCGGCTCAAACGGCGAGCTGGACCCCGGTGAGCGGGCAGAACACCGCTACCGTGACGATCACAGACGATGACGCCACCGGCGCGGAACTGTTCTTCTCGAACCCGGTCACCCGCGGCGCGCCGTACGCTCGGAACGCCCCACGCGGCAGTCGTGTCTTTCCGGTGGTGGCGGTCACCAAACCCGCCAAAACCGCGTTCGATGTGACCATAGCGGTAGTGGGCGGCACCGCCGACGAATACGTCGATGCCCAGAACCCCGGAGATTTTCGTATCCCCAACAAAACCGTCACGTTCGATCCTGGATCGCTTTCAGAACCGGTGGAAGTGATACTCACCGACACCACCGAAACCGCCCGGGAAACCATCATGCTGCAAATCACAGCCACCAACAGCAACACCGACCTCAGCCGACACTACACCCCCAACACCCAACTCCGAAACGCCACCATCACCCTCCTAGAAAGAAGAGACCCCAACACCATAACCCCCACCAACCCCGACCCCGGCGGCACCCCCGTCAACCCCGACCCCGTCACCCCCACCACCCCAGACCCCGACCCAGACCCAGGTGACAGCGACACAGACCCAGCCCCCGACACAGAAGAAGACGACGGTGGCGGTACAGAACAACCCGCCGGGTTCAGCGATGTCGACCCCGACAACACCCACGCCGCCGCAATCGCCGCCATCTACGCCGCCAACATCACTACAGGCTGCGGCACCAACCCACTACGCTACTGCCCCAACAACCCAGTCACCAGAGCCCAAATGGCCAGTTTCCTAACACGAGCCCTCAACCTAAACACCGACGAAGAAGCAGGTTTCACAGACGTTGACGACACAAACAGCCACGCCGCAGACATCAACGCCCTCGCCACCGCCGGCATAACCACAGGCTGCAACACAAACCCGCTCCGCTACTGCCCCAACCAGCCCGTCACCCGAGCCCAAATGGCCAGCTTCCTAACGAGAGCCTTCAAACTCCCAGCAGCCGACCCTGCCGGCTTCACAGACGTAGACCCCAACAACACCCACGCAAACAACATCAACGCCCTCGCCACCGCCGGCATAACCACAGGCTGCAACACAAACCCACTACAATACTGCCCCAACCAGCCCGTAACCAGAGCCCACATGGCCAGCTTCCTAACAAGGGCCCTCAAACTGTGAGATCCTTCAGGAGAAAGTCCTATAACACCTGCAATCAACTCCAAACGACCCGCACTATTGACCGACATCCTGCATATTGCGGTACGTGGTCGGCACCTACCTAGTGTCGTGGGTCGGCCCTTCCGTCGAACTCGTCAAATGCCACACCGCGTCCGTTGCGTCTTGAGCGCTGGTTGGCATGCTGATAGTCACGGGCCCGCTGAACAAGGCTGAGCGGCCCCATGCCTGATTCGGTTAGTTCTATGTGGACATGGCGGTTTCGACGGTCCCACTGTGCGAGATAGCTGGGTTCGGTCACCGCTCCTTCGGTGAGCACGCGGATGATTTGGCGGTGGTCTCGTCTCTCTGTTGGTCGGCGGGGTCTGCCGCTTCTGGGTCGCTTCATTTACCCACTAGATCCTATCCGGCTCGGACTTCGCCATGGTCCACAACCGGTACTGCACCGTAGCGGCCTTGCAGGTAGCGTCGATTGATCGCTTCATCGCGGCGCGGCCGGAAATCAACAAGCGGGTAGACGTTGGTTGCGCCATCAAGGTCTTTGTTTGCCAACCAGATCTGGTCACGACCGAGAACGCTACTTTGGATTTGGCTGCGTGAGGATACTCTGTTCAAGCTAGGCTTGAAGGAGTCGTGAATATTAGAGCATGCAACCCTAAAATGTTGGTTCGCGGATGAGCGCCGCAGACTTAGCGGCGGTCATTGTTACCGGCCTTTGTGTAATCGTGGTGGTGGTTTTGGTGCTCGCCACCCAAGCGCTCATCGCTACCTTACGCCAACTGCGTGAGGCCATTGATGAACTGCGTGGCGAAAGCTTGCCCATGTTCAACGACTTACGCACCACCGTTAACAAAGCAGGAGACGAACTCAAACGAGTAGATGAAGTGATCGGAAAGGTGGAACGGGTAGTGGCAACTGCTGATTTCACATCACGCTTAACTCAAAAGATTGTTACTCCCGCGCTGATAAGAACTGTGGCCATCATGAAAGGTGCCACAAGAGCCACGGTTATCCTTCGCCGAGGGCGTGTTCGCAAATCGCTACCGGCGCACACACCGAAACAACCACGAAAGTTGAAGGCTAAATGAAACGCACATTTTGGGCTGCGACTGGCTTCACGCTAGGGGTCGGTAGCTCGCTATACGTTCAGCGCCGGTTGCGACGAGCAGTACAACGTTACACGCCCGAAAATCTGCGGCACGACTTAGGTAATGCTACAAACCGAGTCGTCAACCAAACTAAAGAGTTCATCACAGACCTACGTGATGCCGCACAAGAAGGAACCGAAACGATGAGGCAAACCGAACAAGAATTGCGCGCCGAGAACGACTTCGGCGCGCAACGGCACCGCTAGCGCCGACCACATCCGAAGCTAGGCAACTAGTCACCCGAATCAGCATCTTTCGAGCGCTAGACTTCTATGTCTATGGATGCCAACGAAGTACGCCAAGCCTTTGTTTCCTTTTTTGAAAAGCGAGGTCATCACCATCAGGCTTCCGCGAGTTTGATCCCTCACGACCCGACCTTGTTGTTCACGGTCGCTGGCATGGTGCCGTTTAAGGCCTACTTCACTGGCGAACAAATCCCACCGTTCAACCGTGCGGTGAGCATCCAGAAATGTGTACGAGCTGGCGGCAAACACAACGACCTTGACGAAATCGGCCGCACTAGTCGCCATTTTACTTTTTTTGAAATGATGGGTAATTTCAGTTTTGGTGACTATTTCAAAGCTGAAGCCATCACCTGGGCTTGGGAATTTGTGGTTGACGTTTTAGCCCTTGACCCCGAACGGCTTTGGGTTACGGTGCATTTAAGTGATGACGAAGCGGCCGAAATTTGGGTCAATCAAGTAGGAGTGCCACCTGACCGACTACAACGTCTTGATGAAGACAATTATTGGAAGATGGGTTCCACCGGACCCTGCGGCCCCTGCTCAGAAATCTACTGGGATAAAGGCCCCGAATTTGGTGCGGCAGGCGGGCCCAAATACGGAGACCAAGACCGCTACATCGAAATCTGGAACCTAGTGTTCATGCAGTTTGAACAGCAAAGCGACGGCACCAAGTCACGCCTACCGAAACCTTCGATTGATACCGGTATGGGATTGGAACGAACGGTTTCGGTGCTTCAAGGTGTGGATTCGGTATGGGAAACCAACGAACTTCGCGCCTTGCTCGAAACTGCCGCAGGCTTAACCAGCGTAGACCTAGCCACCGCCTCAGATGAACAAAAAGTTTCGCTCCGAATTGTTGCCGACCACGCACGCAGCACATCAATGTTGGTCAGTGATGGCGTTTTCCCCTCCAATGAAGCGCGAGGTTATGTTCTAAGGCGTATCTTGCGGCGCGCGGTGCGCCACTCCTACATATTGGGCGTTGATTCCACTGCCAACGCACAAAGCACAGTAATGGGTCAGATGGTCGACCGCGTTGTTGAGATTATGGGGCCCCACTATCCAGATCTAGTCAAGAACGCTGCATTTATCAGAGACGTGATCGCACGAGAAGAACTACGCTTTCGTGAAACGCTACGCACCGGCCAAGCCATTCTTGATAATGAAATGAGCAAACTGCTCACCGACGACAGCAGCGCAACATCCCAGCAACTATCTGGGGCTACCGCGTTCTTGCTGCACGACACCTATGGATTCCCGTTAGAACTCAGTGAAGAAATCACTAACGAACATGGCATCAAGGTTGACAAAGATGGCTTTCGTCTGGCCATGGCCGAGCAGCAAAAACGCGCCAAAGATGCGCGCCACGAAGACTCAACTACCGATAGCGCGCCGTTAGTCGCACTTCTCCAGAACCATGGTGAGACCCATTTTACTGGCCGTGAAGAAACGGAATCGACCGCCGAAATAATTTACCTTGATGACAAGACCGTGGTACTGAATCGAACTCCATTCTACGCAGAAGCCGGAGGCCAGATCGGAGACACTGGATCAATCCTTACCGAATCCGCAGAGATTACCGTGGCCGATACTCGTTATGGAGTCCCCGGATTAATCGTCCATCAAATCGGTTCAGTAAGCGGGACCCCCGAAGTAGGACAAAAAGTCACCGCAACAATAGACAATCAAAGACGCGAGTTGATCCGCCGCAACCACACCGCAACCCACTTGCTCCACAGCGCCTTACGCACAATATTAGGAGACCACGTTAAACAGCAAGGCTCCTATGTGGGCCCCGATCGACTTCGTTTCGACTTCAGTCACTACGAAGCGCTCAGCGCACCACAAATCACCGAAATAGAAGATTACGTAAACGCGCAAGTGCTAACAAACGCACATTGTAATCATTTTGAAACCACGATGGAAGAAGCACAACGCCTCGGAGCAATCGCTTTTTTTGGTGACAAATACGGCGATGTGGTTCGAGTGCTGCAAGCTGGACCGAACTCAACGGAACTATGCGGCGGAACGCATGTGCGTGCCTAGGCGACATCGGGCCGGTGCAGATCATCTCAGAAAGCTCAATAGGCAGCAATCTTCGCCGAGTTGAAGCGCTGAGCGGGCAAGCCGCGATTGAGTATTACCGTGAACGCAACAAGACTGCCGAGCGTGCAGCGACCGCCTTAGGGGTTCCCACAGCAGACCTAGCCGAAGGCGCGGAACGCCTGCACCAAGAAGCGAAATCGCTGCGTCGTGAGGTAGCGATCCTCAAACAAAAACTAGCGATCGGCCAAGCCCCCAGTTTGGCGGCACAAGCCGATGCGGGCGTAGTGATAGCCCGAGTAAACGGTTTAGACCGCAACGGATTACGGGATTTAGCAATCGCAGTTCGCAATCAGGGCACGGTTTCAGCGGTGGTGTTAGGAACCGCATTAGACAGCGGTGGTGTTGCGTTGGTGGCGGCTGTTCGCGCTGACAGCGACTATGATGCCGGTGCGTTAATTGCCGACGCCAAAGTTGCCATCGGCGGGGGCGGGAAAGCCGGGCGTCAACTAGCGGTAGCTGGTGGAAAAAACGCTGAAGCACTTGACGATGCGCTCAACTTGGCGCGTGCGGCGGCCACACTCACTTGATATGCGTGCAATGGGTGTCGACCTCGGATCAAAGAGAATTGGCGTGGCGATCAGCGATTCGACAGGCACGGTGGCAACACCGATAGAGGTCGTTAAACGGCGAGGCAACCGCAACCAAGAACATCAACGCTTGGATGCATTAGCGACCGAGTGGGCAGCCGAGATAATCGTCGTTGGCATACCCTATAACCTAGATGGCTCCCGCGGCCGAGCGGCCAAGAATTATCTCCGCGAAGCCAAAGCCTTAGCTAGAAACACAGAACTTGATGTGGTGACTCACGATGAACGGTTGACCACGGTAAGCGCCGAGCGCAGCCTCAGCAAACAAACACTCATTGGCGCAGCTAGACGTCAAGTTGTTGACAAAGTGGCTGCCGCAGTGATGCTGCAATCTTGGCTTGATGCCGGACCCTCGCGTGCCTAAACAAAACCCAAAACGCCGCATCCTGGACTTTTTGCTCGGTTTTTCTGAAGAACAACCCGACACAACCAACGAGCCACAAGTTGCTGCCACCGTCGTTACACCTCCAGATAATTTGGAACAACTCGAAAAATATCAAGAAACACCACCAACCGACTCCGTGGCGTTGCCCGACTATATCGCTTTGCCGGGACTGCAACTAACGGCTGGTATTGATGCAGAAGGAACGGAATACATCTTCGAGGACGACCCGACGATAGACCCAGTTGTTGATCCCCAATACAATGTGCAAGACCGAAATTGGGTGCGTTATCGCAAGTATTGGGGTACACCTCTGCGCCTGTTCGGCATCGTCGTGTTGATCGTCTTTGTGGTGGTAAATGTACGCGGGCGAATTTACAGTTGGATTGACGATCAGATCGTTCCTCCGGGGGCACTTGGTGAACCGCTGGAATTCAATATCGGTGCGGGAGAATCAGTGAACCAAATAGCCACAAACCTCAACAACGCCGAGGTCATTGGCAATGCCACCGTATTTCGGTATTGGCTTCGTTGTGACGGCCCCAACGGCGGCGAAATCACCATTTCAGGCTTCTTGTTCTGCACCGAAGAACCAACTTTCGAGGCGGGTGAATACGCCCTTTATGAAAACATGCCATACGCCGAACTCACCGAAACCCTTAACCTCGGACCCGAACCCGAAGTGCGGCAACGTTTCTTGATCCCCGAAGGTTTACGGGTAACCGAAATTGTCGATCGTCTGCTGTTTGTCAATTCCAGGTTTGAGCGTGAAGGAATAAACGCAGCCCTCAATAACTCAAACTTCAAATCAAAATACCTACCCGAAAATATTGCCCAGTTCTCTTGGTACGAAGGATTGCTTTTCCCAGCTACCTACGATGTTGCCGAAGCAGACTTACGAGACGAAGCAAAGTTCATCCAACGCATGAGCAACACCTTTGATGCACGTTATGATGCGCTACTTGCTGAATATGGCAAAGACCCAGTGATCGAAACCCTAGGGCTTAGCGACTATCAGATCATCACAATCGCATCGTTGATTGAAGAGGAGGCAAGGGTCGCGGTGGACCGTCCCCAAATGGCGAGAGTAATGTACAACCGCCTGCTGTTAGGAGAGCCATTAGGCGTGGACGCCAGTGTCTACTACGCCCTAAACAAATCCTTCAGCGAGGGTCTAACCGCCTCTGACCTACAGGTAGATTCACCCTACAACACTCGCCTCAACAGCGGGATTCCCCCAACTCCGATAGCAGCACCAGGCGAGGCCGCGTTGCGTGCCGCGTTGCAACCCGATCCCAACCCCGACCTGCTGTTCTGGGTTCGCACAGACCACAACGGTGTAGCTGGAGCACACACCTTCACGACCAACATAGACGACCACAACGCGGCCGTGGCAGTCTGTCAAGAACTCGGTTACTGCTCATGAGGTCAATAACCGGGGCGACTAGAGTCGCTGGGGTAATCGGCGACCCTGTTGCACACTCCCTATCACCCACACTACACAACGCCGCATTTGCAGCACTTGGCCTCAACTGGGTGTCCGTACCGTTCAGGGTCAGCGCGGATCAAGGCAAACACGTAGTATCAGCAATGCGCACGCTAGGGCTAGTTGGCCTATCGGTCACCACACCACACAAAGATCTTGCGGCCCAAGCCGCTGATGAGGCTTCGAACACGGTTTCAATTCTCGGCGCGGCGAACTGCCTTGTAGGTATCGGCAACAACCGACTCCGTGCCGAAAACACCGACGGAGACGGTTTCCTCGCGGGTCTCTACGAAGACACATCAACAACAGTTGCAAACTCCACAGTCGCGGTGCTAGGCGCTGGCGGCGCGGCGCGGGCCATCACTTTGGCTTGCGTACAAAGCGGTGCGGCGCGAATCTTGCTACTCAACCGCACACCAGAACGTGCCGCGCGCTGCGCTGCGTTAGCCCCGGAGCACGTAAGCATCGCTAAGCCAACAGATTTGCTTCACGCCGACATTGTGGTCAACGCCACCACGGTTGGGATGGCGGGAAACCCGCAGTTGCCGGTAGACCCCAAATACTTGAGGTGCGGCCAGATTGTTGTCGACATTATCTACAACCCCCTTGAAACCGCGTGGCTAAGGGAATGCCGCAAACAAGGCATTGATGCCCACAACGGACTTTCGATGCTGGTCCACCAAGCGGCTCTGGCCATCACGCATTGGACCGCTGAACCAGCACCAATAGCTGAGATGCGTGCCGCGTTGTTACCTAAACTAGGTTCCACATAACGGGTAGGCACTGATCCACGGGCACACTTGAGATGCTGGCGATGACCGTGAAATTCTGACCTACCACTGCGTGCCACTGGCCGCGGCAAAACAACATCTACCAACTTGCCTGACGCGTTGGTGCCAAGATTGCAGAAGTTGCTATTAGGCTCAAAGCTGGCGGTAATCTCGGGGAACAAAACGAACCAACGGCGGTGGAAATTGTGTTGATGATCGGTGTGGCGATCCTAGCTGGACTGCTCGCGGGACGGCTCGCCCTAGCATTGAGTGTGCAAACGTTAGGTCCCGAATCGGAGGCGAACCTGCTACGCCAACTTCGGTGGCCCGCATTGCGTCTCACGCTGATAGACATTGCTAGTGCGGCCGCCTGGGTTATGGTGCTGTGGCGCTTCGGGCACAACATTGAGGGGCTAGTCGTGTTGACGCTAGTGTTCGCGTTAACAGCTTTGTCTTTAGTTGACCTATACAGCTATCGCCTTCCCGACCGTCTCATTTTTCGAGGCTTAGGTGTGACTGCGTTGTTGATGCTCGTTGGCGCTTTGCGCAGCGGCGACTTTGCTGGCATACAGTTTGCGGCAATCGGCATGTGCGGATACTGCGGGTTCTTGTTGCTGGTGCATCTGCTGTCACCCCGCGGTCTAGGTTTTGGTGATGTGAAGTTGGCGTTGCTTCTGGGCCAGCATTTGGGTTGGCTCGCGGGTATCAATGGGGGAGACGCAAGCATGGTAGTAGGGTTGATTTTCTGGACGCAGGTGTTGGCTAGCCTCGGTGGGTTAGTAACTGGTGTGACCGTAGCCTTACTCAGAAGCACAGTGAACCAACGAATGCTGGCGGACCCGCAGAGATCATCAGCAAACCCCAAACGGTTGCTAGCGCAGAGTTTTCCTTTCGGTCCGGTTCTTGCTGTGGCCACCCTGATGGTGATGCTGTTCGTTGGTGTCGCCACCGACTCAACGCTTTGAGACGGCATTGGTGAGCGGCGAGGGATGGTTGAGACCCACTGCGCTTCAGGTAGTGTTTTGTTGTGATGACACCGATATCGCTTGTTTTGGTTGGTCTTATGGGGTCGGGGAAGTCCACCATCGCAACCACTTTGGCAAAACAACTAGCACTTCCGCACCTTGACCTCGATGAAATGATTGAGCAAGACTGCGGGCTTAGCGTCGCCGAGATATTTGCTGTCGAAAGCGAACCCGGTTTTCGGGTGCGTGAACATAATGCTCTGCGGCGAGCCCTTGCCAACCCTCCCGCGATAATCGCAACGGGAGGCGGTGTAGTGGTGAACCAAGCCAATCGCAGGTTGCTGCGGAAGGCTTCGCTGTTTGTGGTGTGGCTTGATGCTTCACTAGATGTGCTTGCGGCGCGGGTCGGCGATGCTAGTGGCAGACCGTTGCTACTTGAAGGTAAGGTCACAAGCGTGTTAGGAGCACACAGCACCGCTAGGCGTCACGCATATCAAGAGGTAGCGCACATGCGAATTGACAACTCCGAATTGTCTATTGGCGAAGTCGTTGCCTGCGTCAGCCAAGCATACTCCCAGAAGATCACTGGCGATAGCGTTGTGCAAGCGCAACAAGTGGAGCATCAATGCAGCTAATCAATGTGGCGTTACGTGAGCGCGGTTATCCCGTTTACGTGGGCTCAAACGCTTTGGATTTAGTCGCCGAACTGATACCGACCAATGCCCAACGAGTCGCAATCATCACCCAAGAAGCGATCCCTTGGACCGTGCATTCCGACCGCAAAGAACTCACCATCCACATCAACAATAGCGAATCAGCAAAATCCTTGACCGTAGTTGAAGACATCTGTCGAAAGCTGGCTATAGCCGGTTTCACGCGCGCTGACGTGCTGTTGGCGGTCGGTGGTGGTGTGGTTACCGACGTTGCTGGTTTCGTGGCCGCCGTTTATCATCGTGGTGTCCGCTTCATAAATGTGGCTACCACGTTGCTGGGTCAAGTTGATGCAGCTATTGGCGGGAAAACCGGGGTCAATCTACTTGAAGGCAAGAATCTGGTGGGGGCGTTCTGGCAACCCACCGCGGTGGTTTGCGACACCGACACTCTAGCAACTTTGCCTCCCCGCGAATACCGCAGCGGCTTGGGCGAAGTAGCCAAATATCACTTTCTTGGCTCGGTACCCGAAGCTCAGGCCGCAAACGCCGAGTTGCCCACAGCCGATGAGGCAGTTGTGGCCGCGTGCATCCAAATCAAGGCTGACGTAGTTGCCGCCGACGAACGAGAAGGCAACAAACGAGCAGTGCTCAACTATGGGCATACGCTCGCTCATGCCATTGAAACCGCCGGGCATTACAACTTGCGACATGGTGAAGCGGTAGCTGTCGGCATTGCTTACGCGGCTGAAGTCGCAAATCAACTTGGCCGTATCAATGCGGAGCGCTTGGCCGCGCATTATCAAGTTCTAACTGCTTACGGTCTGCCCACCAAGTTGCCCGAAGGTCTGGACAGCAAAAAGTTGCTAGCTCTTTTTGAGCGCGACAAAAAAGCTATTGACGGCTTAACCATGGTTCTCGACGGCCCCAACGGTGTGGAAACAGTAACCGCAGTAGACAAAGCGGTCCTCGCCGAAGCGCTAAACAAACTGCGATGACACCACCGCCGCCACCACCATCACCAAGAGCCGAACCAACCGTCGATGCACTAGGCTGCTGGGTTAGGAAGCATATCTATGACCGCTGACACTGCTGACATCTTGTTGCTATCGGGTCCGAACCTTAACCTTTTGGGTACGCGCGAACCTGAAATTTATGGCACTGAGACGCTAGCCGAGCATGTGGCTACCGCCACAAAAGCTGCCGAAAACAACGGCTTGATCCTTGAACACTTTCAATCAAACCATGAAGGCGAAATGGTTGAAGCGATCCACGCAGCAAGAGGACGCGTCGCCGCGATTGTGATCAACCCGGGCGCTCTCACGCATTATTCGTGGGCACTCCACGATGCTTTGGCAACGTATGCAGGCATTATTGTGGAACTCCATTTGTCTAACCCCAAAGCTCGTGAGTCTTGGAGACATGTTTCGGTGGTAGCACCATTAGCGAGCGGTTCAATTGTAGGATTCGGTGGTGTCGGCTATCGCCTCGCCATTGAAGCAGTAGCTGTGAAACTCCGCAAATGAACCAACCACTCAACTTGCCGCCGCTCACTGTGAAGGGACGGGTGGAAGCCGTTGCCGCGAAGCTTGCAGATATCGACGTTGATGCATTAGTTGTCACCAACTTAACCAACATCCGCTGGTGCAGCGGTTTCACGGGTTCAGCCGGCACCCTAGTCATCAGTACCGACCAAGCCATCTTGATTACCGATAGCCGTTACGCGGAGCAAGCCCCGGTGCAAACCCAAGCCGCTGGTGGCTCAATCGAGGTTCGCATCAACTCACAATTTGTGGCTGCGGTGGCCGAAGCGGTTGGAAATGCTTCAGTGGTAGCGCTTGAAGCCGACCACGTTAGTTGGGCCAACCAACGCCGTTTGGACGACTCGTTGAGTGCTGCATTGGTGGATACAAGCGCAATCATCGCTGAACTTAGAAGCGTCAAAGACCCAGCTGAATTGGCTCGCATAGAAACCGCCGCGAAAATTGTTGATGCGGTGCTAGGCGAGTGTTGCGGCCACTTTATGCGCGGAGTTAGCGAACTAGAAATAGCCAGAATGCTTGAGGATGGCATGCGCCTCGCCGGAGCTAACGGGCCAGCATACGAAACAATCGTGGCATCAGGTGCTAACTCCGCACTGCCACACAAAACACCGAGCCCGAAACGTTTATTTGATGGTGACTTGTTGGTGGTTGATGCCGGTGCGTTGGTGGACGGGTATCGCAGCGACATGACCCGCACGTTTATGGTAGGCGAACCTGACGAACGGGCTTTAGAGCTATATGAACTTGTGCGTAAATCACAAGCCGCTGGTGTGGCAGCTGTGCGTCCCGGCGTCGCGGCAGGCGAGATCGATAAGGTCTGCCGCGAGGTCATCACCGAAGCTGGATACGGGGATGCCTTCACGCACTCAACCGGACATGGAGTTGGCCTCAACATTCACGAACTGCCGGCCATACGCCGCAACAACCAAGCCGAACTCTTGGCGGGCCAGGTGATTACAGTTGAACCAGGAGTATATTTCAGCGGCTACGGAGGTGTGCGTGTTGAAGACACAGTGGTCGTCAACGAAGACGGCTCTCGCCCGTTGACACAATTTTCTAAGGAGACCTCGTGGCAGTAATCACAACCAACGAACTAAAAAACGGTATGACCTTAGACCTTGACGATGGACTATTCCAAGTAATTGATTTTCAACATGTAAAACCCGGCAAAGGTCACGCTTTCGTGCGTACGAACCTGCGCAACTTGCGGGCCGGCGGCACTGTAGAGCGCACTTTTAGAGCCGCTGAGAAGGTGCAGCGCGCCAACATCGATAAACGTGAAGTGCAGTTCATTTACCGCGACGGCGAAGACTATGTGTTCATGGACAATGAGAGCTTTGAACAACTCAGCGTTGCCCCCGCCACATTAGGCGACGCCACCAACTTTATAGTAGACGGCTCAAATGTGATCCTGCTGATGTATGGCACGGAGATTATCGGCACCGATTTGCCTGCCGCTGTTGAGCTCACGGTGGACAACACTGAACCAGGCTTGCAAGGCGATCGTTCCTCAGGTGGAACCAAACCAGCCACCCTCGAAACCGGGCTCAGTATTCAAGTGCCGTTGTTCATCGCTAGCGGCGAACGGGTCAAGATCGATACCCGTACGGGCCAATACCTAAGCCGCGCGTGACCAACCGCGAGAATCGGCTTAGCGACCGCCGAATAGCGCGAGAGGAAGCTCTCAACTTTTTGTATGAGCTTGAAGTAACTGGTGATGCGCTAGAAACGCTCTTGGTGGCCAAACCGCTTCCACCAAGAGATTATGCGCTGGAGTTGGTGCAAGGTGTGACTAGTTGCACTGCGGAGTTGGATCACGTCATCGGCACACATTTGCGAGACTGGACGGTAGGAAGGCTCGCCTTGCTGGATCGTTTGCTGGCGCGGCTTGCCACTTGGGAACTGCTGAAACGTGACGAAGTGCCGACTGGTGTGGTGCTAAGTGAAGTTGTGGAGTTGGCTACACAGTATTGCGGCGCCGAATCGCCACGTTTTTTGAACGGTTTACTACGAGCCGTGGCCATCGAGATACGAGGTGCCGAGATCCGAGGTGCCGAGATCCGAGGTACCGAAAACGGCTAGGTTGATTAGATGACTGAGAGCACGTTGGTATTGGAGGTGCCCGACTTGCGTGATGATCTCATCTACTTGCGACCCTGGCAGAACCATGATGCACCAGCCCTAGCCGAGGCTTGGCAAGATCCCCAAATTGTGGCTAGCTCAATTGTTCCAGAGAAGCGCAGCCTAAGCGCTGCCGGCGATTGGATCGCTCGTGCTGAGACTCGCCACCAAGCAGGCCAGGCTTTGGAGTTGGTTGTGGCAAAACTGAATAGCAGCGAGTTGCTAGGTGAGGTGAGTTTGCACAGTATCAACATCGAACGGCGTGCTGCCAAGATGGGTTGGTGGTTAGTGGCACCGGCGCGTGGGCAAGGTATCGCCACTCGGGCAGTGAAACTGCTCTCTGCATGGGCGCTCGAGAGTTCACTCGCGGTGATCATCGCCGAAATCAAGGACGCAAACCTCAACTCAGAACAACTCGCGGAACGTTGTGGTTTCAAACTATTGCGCCCCGCAACGCCACAAAACCCAGCCGTTTACGCCCTCCGAAAATCCACAGGTTGTTAGTGTGGTGTCGACCGATGCATCTGGTAGTTTCAAGTGGCGACCATAAAACGGGCACCGTGAGGCTCGAATGGACGGGAGAAAGCAGTGGCAGAAAGAGAACGGCGAAGGGCAAGCGCAGTCCAGAACGCGGTTTTCCAGACCAAGAGTCAGGTAATGACAGCCGACGATGTGGCCCGAGCGATCCACCGTATGGCCCACGAAATATGCGAACGCAACTCGGGTTGCGAAAATGTCATAATCATCGGTTTGCAAACCGGCGGTGTGGGATTAGCTGAGCGTTTAGCCGCTTCAATCGGCGCTATTGAAGGAAGCACAGTCAATCTAGGCAGCCTCGATGCCACCATGCACCGCGACGATTTCGACTTGCGCCCGATTTCCAGCGAAGCCGCAACCCACATCCCGGTCGACCCCACCAATAAAATCATCGTCTTGGTTGACGATGTTTTGTACACCGGCCGCACCGTGCGCGCCGGCTTAGAAGCGATCCACAGTTATGGTCGGCCAGAGGCGATACAACTAGCGGTAATGGTTGACCGTGGTCACCGAGAACTACCGATCCGTCCAGACTTTGTAGGTAAGAACCTGCCAACACGTCACAGCGAAATGGTAGATGTACGCAGCGATGGCGTTTTCTTAGGAGAACTTTTGTGAAAGCACTACGCCATCTGTTGTCTATGGAAGACCTCGACCGCGACAACATTGAATACCTGCTCAATTTAACGGCTGGCTATGTGGAGGTAAGCCAACGAAAAATCCCACGCATCCCGGCGCTGCGGGGCAAGACAGTGGCTTTGGCCTTCTACGAAGATTCGACCCGCACGCGCATTAGTTTCGCTACCGCCGCAAGCCGTTTGTCTGCCGACACCATAACGTTCGACGCGAAACGTTCGTCTGTCAACAAAGGTGAATCGCTGCGCGACACCATCGAAACGATCTCCGCCCTAGGTGTGCATGGCATCGTTGTGCGTCACCCGGATTCGGGCGCATCACGGCAAGTTTGTGAATGGACTGATGTGGTGATAATCAACGCTGGCGATGGACGCAACCAGCATCCCACGCAAGCACTCGCCGACCTCTACACCGCACGCGCCCATTTCGGCGCTCTCGACAACAAACGGGTCGCCATCATTGGCGACATCAAGAACTCGCGTGTGGCTCGTTCGAACGCCATCGGCTTTACCAAAATGGGTGCCGAAGTGATTTTTGTGGCTCCGAAAACGTTGCTGCCGCCAAATCTAAACGGCTGGCCAGTCGCTCACACCCACGACATCAACGAGGTGTTAGACAATATCGACATTTGTTATTTGCTGCGCATGCAACTCGAACGGAGCGCTGCTGCCGCAATCCCCACCCTGCGAGAGTTCCATCACGAGTATGGACTAACCTCCGCACGTGCCAATCGTCTCAAGAACGATGCGCTAATCATGCACCCCGGCCCAATCAACCGCGATGTTGAGATTTCCGGTGAAGTTGCTGAGCGCCCCAACTCAGTAATTGGCGAACAAGTCGCCAACGGTGTGCCAGCGCGTATGGCGGTACTTTTCGCGTTGATTGGTTCAAGGCTCGATCTGGTAGACAGCGAAAGCGCTGTGGCGTGACGCGAGGTGGCATGAGCACGCTAGCAATCCGCGGTGCAACAGTGATTGACGAAGCAGGGTCTCGTCGTGCCGATGTTGTGGTTGGTGCCGATGCCACAATCCTTGCAGTCGAACCAAATATCACAGCCGACCGCACATTGGATGCGAGTGGTTGTGTGATTTGCCCTGGGTTCGTTGATCTGCATGTGCATTTGCGCCAACCCGGGTACGAAACGGCAGAAACTATTGCGAGTGGGGCACGAGCCGCGGCACTCGGTGGCTACACGGCCATCGTGGCGATGCCCAACACAACGCCCGATGCCGACAATGTTTCGGTAATTGCCGAGGTGCGTGCGTGTGCCCAAGAAGGGATTTGTGATGTGCTGCCGAGCGCTGCGATCTCAGTGGGCCGCCGTGGCGAAAAGCTCGCACCTTTCGCGGAGTTGGTTCGTGCCGGTGTGCGTATCTTCACCGATGATGGTAGGGGAGTGCAAGACGACCAGTTGATGCGCAGCGCGCTCGAATACGCCGGCTCGCTTGGGCATCTATGCCCCCAGGACAGCATTGTTTTGGCGCAGCATTGTGAAGTTGAGACGCTAAGTGAAGCGGGGCATATGCACGAGGGTGAATGGTCAAGTTGGTTAGGGATTGGCGGGCAACCCGGCGAAGCTGAGGAGTTGATGGTGATGCGCGATATCGCTTTGTGTCGTCTGACTGGCACCCGGGTGCATTTCCAACATGTGTCTACCGCTGGTTCAGTCTCAATGATTCGTGCCGCTAAAGAAGCGGGCTTGCCGGTTACTGCTGAGGCCACAACCCATCATTTTTCTTTGACCGATGCTTGCTGCGCCAGTTTCGACCCGTTATTCAAGGTTCATCCACCGCTGCGCACCCAAACCGATGTTGGAGCGGTGAAAGCTGGTTTGAAAGACGGCACAATTGATGCCATCGCTACCGACCACGCTCCGCACACGACCGAATCCAAGCAACAGACGTTCGTTGCTGCACCCCCAGGCATGCTCGGATTGGAGACCGCATTTGCGGTGGCCAACACACACTTAGATATGCGTCTTGAGGCGATCTTGGCGGCCATGTCGTGGCAGCCGGCGGCTATCGCAAGCCTCAGATCCCAACACGGCGGGCCCGTTGCGGTGGGTCGTGCGGCCAACCTCACAGTTATCGACCCGCAACTCGTTTGGGAGGTGAAGGGCGCGCAACTAGCAAGCCTGAGTTCCAACACGCCCTATGAGAACATGGCTCTCAAAGGCAAAGTGCGTCACACAATTTATCAAGGAGAGGCCGTGGTGGTAGACGGCATCGCACAACGATGAGCGGCTCTGAGGAACTGTGCGCCTACCGGTTAGTTTTGGCGGACGGCGCCATCTTTAGCGGCGAAGCGATTGGCGCTGCCTTGCCTAGCGGTATCACCAGTGGGGAAGTGGTTTTCAACACTGTTTTGTCTGGATATCAAGAGGTCATCACTGATCCGTCTTACGCTGGCCAGATCATCACGTTCACCTACCCGCACATTGGCAACTACGGTGTCAACAGTGAAGACGACGAAGCCCGTCGCCCTTTTTGTAGCGGTGTCGTGGTGCGTGAACTAGCCCGCCGGCACAGCAACTGGCGCGCCGCCGCTGATCTCGATTCGTATCTTGTGGCACATAACACTGCTGGTATCGCTGGTGTCGACACCCGCCGTCTCACCAAACACATTCGTGAACACGGTGCCATGTCTGCCGCTTTCGGTTCGGCTGACATTGCCGACCTGCACGCCGCCGCGCTAGCTGACCCCACAACTTCAGGTGTGGACTTGGTGGGGGTAGTTACCACCAAAGCCCCCTACACCATTGCTGGCACAAAACGCCGTATCATCGCCTACGACCTGGGAATCAAGTCCACCATGTTGCGCCAGTTGTCGCAACTAGGTTCAGTTACGGTTGTGCCGGCAGCCACGCCAGCGGCTCAGGTTCTAGCGGAGTCGCCAGACGGGGTGTTTCTGTCGAACGGTCCTGGAGACCCCCAAATGGCTGGGACGATCATTGAAGAAATCCCAAAATTGTTGGGGCGGGTGCCGATCTTCGGGATTTGTTTAGGTCACCAAGTTCTAGCGCTGGCGCTTGGCGGCAACACCTACAAAATGAAGTTTGGACATCACGGGGGCAACGTACCAGTACAAGATACGCGCAGTGGCGCAGTGGAAATTACCAGCCAAAACCACAACTTTGCGGTGGCCACTGGTTCGGTGCCCGAGGTGGTAGAAACTCACGTTTGCCTCAATGACGAAGCTCTTGAAGGCATGTTCCACAAACGTTTACCAGTTTTTAGTGTGCAGTATCATCCAGAAGCGGGCCCCGGCCCGCACGACAGCCGTTATCTCTTTGATGAATTCAAACGGCTCATGGATCAGTACCCCTCGGTTGCTTGATGCCGCGACGTGACGATATCGATTCAATTCTGATCATTGGGTCTGGCCCAATCATCATCGGTCAGGCTTGCGAATTTGATTATTCCGGTACGCAAGCCTGCCGCGCCATCCAAGAAGAGGGCTACCGCGTCATCTTGGCCAACTCCAACCCAGCGACCATAATGACCGACCCAGATTTCGCTGATGCAACCTATGTAGAACCACTTGATGCTGCGGTACTAACCAAAATTATTGAAAAAGAAAAGCGCGACCACCCCAAAACAAACATGGCACTATTGCCAACCTTGGGAGGGCAAACCGGCTTGAACTTGGCCATGGAACTGCAACAGCAAGGCACGTTAGCCGCCCACAACGTTGAACTAATCGGCGCCGATGCCACCGCAATCGCCACCGCCGAAGACCGAGACCTATTCAAAAAAGCCATGACCGAGATCGGCTTAGAAGTGGCTCGCTCAGGCATTGCACATGATCTCCCGAGGGCCCGCCAGGTCGTAGCTGAGGTTGGTTTACCAGTGATCATTCGCCCCGCGTACATTCTTGGTGGCCGAGGTACGGGGATCGCCCACACCCTCGAAGAGTTCGATCAAATCGCCAGTTACGGCCTTGAATGTAGCCCCATCTCGGAAATCCTGATCGAAGAATCAATCGCTGGATGGAAAGAATACGAACTTGAGGTGATGCGAGACCGCCGCGACAACTGCGTGGTGGTATGCGCGATTGAGAACTTCGATCCAATGGGTGTACACACTGGCGATTCGATCACCGTAGCACCAACACAAACGCTAACCGATGTGGAATACCAAGAACTACGCAACGGTTCTTTTGCGTGTATCCGCAAGGTGGGGGTTGAAACCGGCGGGTCGAATGTGCAGTGGGCGGTTCACCCAGAGACCGGTCGCCAAATCATAATTGAGATGAACCCACGGGTGAGCCGTTCCTCGGCGCTTGCTTCAAAAGCGACTGGGTTCCCGATAGCAAAAATTGCTGCCAAGCTCGCGGTGGGTTACACCCTTGACGAAATACCCAACGACATCACCAAGAAGACACCCGCATCGTTTGAACCTTCGATTGATTATGTGGTAACCAAAATACCCCGCTGGGCGTTCGAGAAGTTCCCCGGCACAAGCGGGGTATTGGGAACGTCTATGCAAAGCGTCGGTGAGGTCATGGCCATCGGCAGAACGTTCCCCGAGTCTTTACAAAAAGCGTTACGATCGCTTGAGCAAGGACGCTACGGACTGAACTGCGACCCCGCTGAAGCCGTGTTGGAGCAGCTTGATGAAGCCTCGTTGCTCGCCGCCGTTGCGGTTGCCACTCCAGACAGACCGTTCCAATTGGAAGCGTTGCTGCGGCGCGGTGTAACGCTCGAAACCATTCATGAGGCAACCAAAATTGATCTTTGGTTTCTGGATCAAATGCTGCAAATTACCGAGGAACGCGCCCACCTCGCCACCAAATCGCTTTCAAGCATCGATAAAGCCGACCTGAAACGGGCTAAACAACTGGGCTTCTCCGATGCACAGTTGGCTTATTTGTGGAACGAAGAAGAAGACCAGGTACGTCAACGGCGATTAGCGTTAGGCATTAAAGCCACTTTCAAGACGGTCGATACTTGTGCTGCTGAGTTCGATGCCGAAACCCCATATCACTACTCAACATATGAAGACACCGATGAGGTTCGCCCCGGCCAGCGCGAACGGGTAATCATCTTGGGTTCGGGGCCTAACCGTATTGGTCAAGGCATCGAATTCGATTATTGCTGTGTGCATGCCAGCTTCGCCTTGCGAGAAGCTGGTTACGAAACGGTGATGGTCAACTGCAACCCCGAAACAGTCTCCACAGACTACGACACGTCAGACCGACTATATTTTGAACCACTCACCTTTGAAGATGTGATGAACGTTATCGACAGCGAAAAACCACTGGGCGTGATCGTTTCTTTGGGTGGGCAGACACCGTTGAAACTAGCAGAAAAGTTACCCTCAGAACTAATCGTGGGCACCTCGTCAAGCGCCATTGACAGCGCCGAAGATCGCCAACGCTGGAACGCACTCTGTGCACAACTCGAAATTCCTCAACCCGCTGGCGGAACCGCCCTAAACATCGCTGACGCTCTTGAAATCACTGCACGAATTGGGTACCCGGCGCTGGTACGCCCGTCATACGTACTCGGCGGCAGAGCCATGGAAATTGTCTACAGTGACACCGACTTGAGGCGAGCAATGGACCAGTTAGCTGGCTTCGGTTCGCTTGGTCGCGAAGGTGGATTGTCTGCACAACGCCCGGTTTTGGTGGACCGCTTCTTGGAAGATGCTACAGAGGTGGATGTTGACGCAATACGCGACCACCAAGGCGGCTTCATGATCGGCGCGGTGATGGAACACGTCGAGGAAGCGGGCGTACACAGCGGCGATTCGGCCTGCTCAATCCCGCCAACAAACTTGAGCCCGAAGACTATTGAGGTGATCGAAAGTTACACCTCAAAGATCGCCGCAGCACTAGAAGTCAAAGGATTAATCAACGTTCAATACGCCGTTAAAGACAACCAAGTTTTCGTGATCGAAGCCAACCCGCGAGCTTCACGGACCGTACCCTTCGTGGCCAAAGCCACCGGTGTTCCGTTAGCCAAAATAGCCAGCCGGGTGATGCTGGGCGAAACCCTTTCCAGCTTGCGTCATGAACGGCTGCTGAGCGAACCAATCACAGCCCAACATGTGGCCATCAAAGAGGCAGTATTGCCCTTCAACAGATTTCCTGAAGCGGATGCATTGCTGGGCCCAGAGATGCGTTCCACCGGTGAAGTAATGGGCATCGACCTCACCCCTGGGCTCGCGTTCATGAAATCACAAATCGCCGCAGGAACCCGTCTGCCCGAAAAAAATACCCCGAATACCACAGTATTTATGTCGCTAGCTGACCGTGACAAACATCTTGGCGTGGCCATCGGGCGAGGTTTCACCGAACTCGGATTCAGCATCGCCGCCACCTCAGGCACCGCAGCCAAACTACAAGCCGAAGGGGTGACAGTAGACACCATCGTTGCCAAAATTGGCGACAACGGTGGCACCCACGCGGTGGAACTAATTGAACGTGGCGACGTGGCTTTGGTGGTCAACTCGCCCCGCGGTCGCGGTTCACGCGCTGACGGTGCCAACATTCGCGCCGCCGCCGGGCTCGCAAACGTGCCGCTACTAACCACCACCGCCGCGGCGCTAGCCGCAGTGCAAGGCTTGCGTGATTGGGCCCGTTACCCATTGCAGGTACGCAGCTTGCAGGAATACCATCAACGAGGCTATCTAGGCGCGCCGGGGGGCTTCGACTGGCCAACACCGCATGGTTAGCTTAGCCACCACCATCGGTTCGGTAGAACTCCGCGCACCGGTGCTAACAGCCTCAGGTGTGGTAGGCCACGGTGTGGAGTTTGCCCGCTATCTGCGCCCTAGCGAACTCGGCGCGATCGTGGTCAAATCAATGAAATCTACCCCTTGGCAGGGTAACCCGGCGCCTCGGCTATTGCCGACTGCTGCCGGTATGGTAAACAGCGTCGGGCTTAGCGGCCCGAGCCTGGCTCACTGGCTCGCAAATGAACTTCCACGCCTAGAGGTTACGGGAGCGTCGGTTGTGGCCAGCATCTGGGGAAACAACATCGACGAATACCACGAAGCCGCGGTGGTTCTCAGCAAGGCACCCGATTGCCTGGTTGCGGTTGAAGTGAACGTGTCTTGTCCCAATCTTGACGACCGTAACCGCATGTTTGCACACAGCGCCGAAGCCACTGCACAAGCCGTTGCCGCGAGCCGCAACAGTGGGCTACCTTGTTGGGCCAAGCTCAGCCCCAACGCGGCCGACATCGTGGAGATCGCCGCGGCTGCACAGTCCGCAGGCGCGCAAGCAGTGGTCTTGACCAACACCTTACTAGCCATGGTGATAGACCCTGAAACCCGCCGTCCACTGCTTGGTGCCAAGCGCGGCGGATTGTCTGGTGCGGCCATGCGACCGGTGGCGGTTCGAGCCTGCTACGACGTGCACGAAGCGATCCCAGACTTACCGATTGTGGGGGTTGGCGGAGTAACCAATTGCGAAGCTGTGGTGCAGTTTCTGGCGGCGGGCGCTTGCGCCGTTGAAGTGGGCACTGCCACGTTCGCCGACCCGAGAGCACCACTGCGAATTCTTCGGGATTTCACCACCTGGTGCGACCGCCACGACATAGCCCAAGTGCGCGACCTAGTGGGTTCAGCACACAACTAATTGCTTCAGAACTTGCCTTCTGCAACGTTTACCACTAAGGTTTGAGGAATGGTTAAACCTCCACAATTAAGTGACGAAGCCCGAACCGCAGCATTAGCCAAAGCAGCAGCAGCCCGCCGAGAGCGCAGCGAGTTGAAACACAAGCTCAAGATGGGCTCCTTGTCGCTCGCCGAAGTTCTTGAACTCGCAAACAAAAACGAGATCGTTGGCAAAACCAAAGTGCTAATGATCATCGAGTCACTTCCAAAAGTGGGCAAAGTCAGAGCCCGCCGCACCATGGAAGCAATCGGCATTGCGGAAAACCGCAGATTATATGGCCTCGGCAGAAGGCAACGGGCTGAACTGCTCAAGACGTTCAGTGACGACGCACCATCCGACCGCTGATTTGCGGTGATAACTCTCGAAAACCAGCTAGTCATCGTGATCTCCGGACCCGGTGGCGTGGGCAAAGGAACGCTAGTCGCAAGTTTGTTGGACCGTGACCAACGGCTTTGGTTGTCGCGTAGTTGGACCACACGCTTGCGGCGCAAAGGTGAACCAATGGAGGCTTACCATTTCACCAACCGCGAGTATTTCGACCAACACATCGCGGCTGGCGGAT
Source organism: Acidimicrobiia bacterium (assembly GCA_024421095.1). Classification (GTDB taxonomy): domain Bacteria; phylum Actinomycetota; class Acidimicrobiia; order Acidimicrobiales; family Aldehydirespiratoraceae; genus VXYK01. Next base: position 13,944 of record JAHQYM010000015.1, on the reverse strand, counting down.
TCTTGGAGTGGGTGGACTTTCTGGATTATCGACAAGGTACACCCTTGGTGCAACCACCCCCCAAACACGATCTGCTCTACGAAATTGATGTGTTCGGAGCACAGCAGATACGCGCACATTTTCCAGAAGCACTAGTCATCTTCGTAGACGCTCCATCGCGCCAAGCACAGCGAGACCGGCTAATCGGCCGAGGCGACCCCCCCGAAAAAATCGCCGCGCGGCTAGCCAAAGCCTCCAACGAATTGGCCGTGGCCCAAGAACTCGGTGCACGAATCGTCATCAACGACAACTTCGAGCGAGCTTTGGCTGAACTCGAAGCAGTGATCCAACAACGTCGCGCTTGCGGATCCTCGCGCTAGACTGTACACGCTTGCACCCGCTGACACCTGAGGAGACTGCAAATGGCTCACGGTTACGACACGATGATGAACCCACCGATTGAGGGTCTATTGGAAGACAGCAGGTCTAAGTTCCGCTTAGTTATTCTGGCGGCTAGGCGCAGCCGTGAAATCACTGCTTATCTTGGGCAGTTGAGCCGGGGTCAAGGGTCTTCAATACCACCGCAGGTAGCATCAACGGCGAGCAAACCCCTGTCAATAGCCCTTGAAGAAATTGCCGCCCGCAAGATCGTGCCGCGAGAGCTAGAGCCCCAAGCGGATACCGCAATTTCATCCGTTGACAGATTACTGGGTGCTTGAGCCCACATAATGGCGGTGCTTGCGCCATGACCACGCTGCAAGGCAAACGGATAGTGCTTGGCGTTTCGGGTGGTATTGCCGCGTATAAAGCTATTGAGGTGTGTCGCCGTTTGGTCGATGCCGGTGCCCACGTCACCCCGATATTGACCAAAGCCGCTGAACAGATGATCGGCACCACAACCATTTCTGCGCTAGCTAGCGAACCAGCACGAACAGCACTTTTTGGCGACCTCAACACACCAATACCACACACCAAGATTGGGCAAGCCGCTGATTTGTTGTTGGTTGCCCCGGCGACCGCTCGGGTTATTTCTGATCTCCGCGTGGGGCGTTCCGCTGATCTTTTGACAGCTACGCTGCTTGCTAGTAGAGCACCGTTAGTGATCTGCCCGGCGATGCACACAGAAATGTGGGAACAACAATCCGTGCAAGAAAATATTTCGGTGTTGGCCGCTCGTGGGGCGCGTCTTGTGGGCCCAGAAAGTGGTTTACTCGCCGGTGGGGATAGCGGCGTGGGTCGCATGGCTGAACCAACTGAGATTGTTGACGCGGCCAGGTTCGCGTTGCAACCCGATTATCTGCGCGCTAAACGTGTGCTCGTTACTGCGGGAGGCACCCGTGAGCCGATTGATGCGGTTCGTTTCATTGGCAACCGATCCTCGGGTAAACAAGGCCACGCTTTCGCTCAAGTCGCCGCTAACCAGGGTGCTGAGGTGGTGCTTGTCACCACCGAAAATCACTCAACTCCCAATAACATGCGTATCTTGAAAGTAGTAACCGCGGCGGAAATGCATCAAGTTTGTGTTCAAGAAGCGCCTCAAGCTGATTTGGTGGTGATGGCTGCTGCCGTGGCGGATTTCCGCCCCAAACACCATGTCGCCCACAAACTCAAGAAAGCGCAAGGATTACCACACCTAGAACTAGAAGCCACCGAAGATATCCTCGCGGAGTTGGGTAAACAAAAACCTCGGGGCCAAATCCTCGTTGGTTTTGCAGCCGAAACTAACGATCTAGCTCAAAATGCGCAAGAAAAACTGCGACTCAAGAACCTCGACATGATCGTGGCCAACGATGTGTCAGTAGCCGGCGCAGGCTTCGATCACGACACCAATATTGTGAGTATCTATCTACCAGACAGCCCACCAACCAACCTGCCATTGTCGACCAAAACGACCGTGGCGGAAGTTGTGCTCAATGAGGCAGCGAAATTATGCAATCAAGCGGACAAGGAGCCGAAATGACCCGCTGGGAGTTCACCTCCGAAAGCGTGACCGAAGGTCACCCAGACAAAATGGCAGACCAAATCTCAGACACGATCCTAGATGCCATGCTAGCTCAAGACCCCATGAGTCGGGTGGCTTGCGAAACCATGCTTACAACCGGTTTGGCCATTGTCGCTGGTGAGATCACTACCAAGGCATATGTGGATATCGCCAGCACGGTACGCCAAACCATCAACAAGATTGGTTATGACCGTGAATCCTTCGGGTTCGACGGCAACACCTGTGGGGTCATGGTGACCATCGACGAGCAATCTACCGACATCGCGGTTGGAGTCGACAAGCAAGGTGCCGGTGATCAAGGAATGATGTTCGGCTACGCCTGCGATGAGACAGCCGATTTGATGCCCCAACCGATCCATTTAGCTCATCGTTTAGCCGAACGCCACGCCGAAATTCGTAAAGCCGGCACGATTCCTTATCTGGGTCCTGATGCGAAAACGCAGGTCACATTTGAATACGAAAATCATCAACCAGTACGTCTCAAGACCGTTTTGATTTCTGCTCAACACAGTGACGGGATCGACCGAGATTCGATGATCCGCCCAGATCTCTGGGAGCACATTGTGGCACCAGTCTTGCCACACGAATTCGCTGCGGATAACCCCAATTTTTATGTTAACCCGACCGGGCGTTTCGTGACCGGCGGGCCGGTCGGCGACACCGGGCTGACTGGACGCAAGATTATCGTTGACACCTACGGCGGTATGGCCCGTCATGGTGGTGGCGCTTTTTCGGGTAAAGACCCAACCAAGGTGGATCGTTCCGCTGCTTACGCGGCACGTTGGGTGGCCAAAAACTTGGTCTCTGCGAAAGCTGCTAGCCGTTGTGAAGTGCAGGTGGCTTATGCGATTGGGATGGAAAACCCGGTGTCTGTGCTGATCGAAACCTTCGGCACCGAAACTGTAGACAAGGCGGCGATTGATAAAGCGATAAAGGAGGTTTTTGATCTCCGGCCAGCCGCGATTTTGCGTGACCTTGATCTGCGCCGTCCCATTTACGCGAAAACCGCTGCATACGGGCATTTTGGTCGAGAGAGCCTGAATGGGTTTTTCCCTTGGGAGCGCACCGACCGGGTTGACGACCTGGTGTCGGCGTTGAACCTCTGAATGCCAATGAGGTTGTGCGACCCAGTGGCATAACCGCTCGCAGATGACTCAGACCCCCAACCAGAATCGTGTGGTGCGGGTCATTGTTGATGTCTTGGCTCTCAACAAGGAGTTTAGCTACCTCGTTCCTGAGGCTTGGCAGGTTGACGGTCGTGCTCAGTCACTAGCGGTGGGTTCAATGGTGCGAGTTCCCTTGGCGGGCCGTAGGGTGTCGGCTTGGATTTCAGGGCTTGATGTGCAGGCACCTCCGGGGGTTGCGTTGGCATCGCTTAGCACTCTGCGAGGAGTGGGACCAAGCGCTGAGATGTTGGAACTCGCTTCTTGGGCGGCTTGGCGTTGGGCGGGTAGTCGGGTGAAGTTCTTGCGTGCGGCATCGCCAGCGAAGATGCTGGCTGGCATACCGCAGCAATCGGCGCGCCAAAGTGTGCCGACAGGCCCCAAAGATGTCTTCGCGCAAGCATTTGAGTTCGCTTCCGAGCATGGTGTTGCGGTGTTGAGAACGCCACCGAGTAGTGATGATGTGGCATTGGCGCTTCAAGCATGCCGTTGTGGAGATGCCTTGTTGCTGTGTGCGAGTGCGGCACGGGCACGGCGTTTGGGGATTGCTTTACGGCGTGCTGGGATAAGGGTGGCGCTCGGCACCAAGGATTGGGCTTTAGCGGCGAGCGGGGTAACTGTTGTGGGTACCCGAACGGCTGCCTGGTTGCCGATGCCGCGGCTTGGGGCTGTGGTGGTTTTTGATGAACACGATGAACGTCATAGTGAAGAGTCGGCACCTACTTGGAACGCCCGCGAGGTGGCTTTGGAACGGGCGCGTCGCCGGGGTGTGCCCGCAGTTTTGAGTTCCCCGGTGCCTTCATTGGAGGCGTTGCGCTCTGGGCGTCTGTTTCGTCCTGATCGGGGGTTTGAGCGTAGAGGTTGGCCACTAGTGAAGGTGTTTGACCGCCGTGACGAAGATCCAGTCAAGGGTGGTTTGTTTGCTGAAGGCATTGCCGAGGTTTTGCGTGGCGACCGCCGGGTTGTTTGCGTGTTGAATCGCAAGGGTCGTGCGCGGTTGTTGTCTTGCGCGGCTTGTGGGGAGTTGGTTCGCACGCTTGACGAAACTTCGCCGATGCTCTTGTCAGACAAAGAACTGCGCTCCAAAGACGGTAACGAATCACGCCCAGCGGTTTGTGTGCATTGTGGTAGCACGGTTCTAAAAAACCTGCGTGTGGGTGTGACCCGAGCGAAAGAGGAATTGGAGGCGCTGGTAGGTGAAGCGGTTGATGAGGTCACGGCTACATCTGCACAAGTTGGTAAGACGCGTGTGGTTATAGGCACAGAGGCGGTGTTGCACCGTCAAGATCAAGTTGAGGTTGTGGCTTTTTTGGACCTCGACCAAGACCTGCTCGCACCCCGCCAAAGAGCCGCGGAACAAACCATGGCCTTGCTGGCTCGGGCGGCCCGTTTGTTGGGTCCTAGAGATGCTGGGGGTTTATTGGTGCTGCAAACCCGTCAACCTGATCATGAAGTTGTGCGGGCACTACTTTTGGGTGACCCAGCCCTAGTGGCGGTAGCCGAACGTGACCGCCGCCGTAGCGCAGGTATCGCCCCCTATGGCGCACAGGCATTAATTTCGAGCGCAGGCGCAAAACCGTTCATTGAGGCGTTGGGTCAACCAGCAGGTGTGCGTGTCCTCGGCCCTTCCGACAACCGTTGGCTACTACAAGCCGATGAGCACGAACCACTTTTGGATGCGCTGATGTCTACACCCCGCCCCAACGCCCGACTAAGAATAGAGGTAGACCCCCGCCACGCCTAACTACGCGGATAGTTTCGTGCTTCGCACCGAGCACCGTTAATGTTGTTGGTAGGGGGGCGGCTTGGTGGTAGGTTGTGGTGCTTGGGAGGGCAGGAGCAAGTTGGGGGGCAAGAGCGAGTTGTACACCAAACCGAACCCATTATGAGCGCAAACATGGACGAAGCGGAGTTAGAAGAGGGCCTACACGTTGAAATAGATTTCGACAAAGTAGCCAAGATTGGTAGAGCCGGGCATCAAGTGGTGCCGGTCGTGCTTCAAGATGTCGATAGCGGTGATGTGTTGTTCATTGGTTATGCGAACGAAGAGGCTTACCGAGCCACTCTTGAGCGCAACTCGGCAGTGCTGTACTCAACCTCCCGTGAAGAGTTGTGGCACAAGGGGGCAACGAGTGGCGACCAACTAGAATTGGTAGAAGTGAAAGTTAACTGCGAGCAAAACAGCCTGCTTTATCGAGTTCGTAAAACTGGCGGTGGGGTGTGTCACACCAAAGACGAAGGCGGCAACACTCGCCCTACCTGCTACTACCGTACGGTCACCGATCTCAACACGCTCGCGCATCGTTGAGTTGCCACAGCAATGACGGTTCGCCCCAACCTAGCTGAGTTTCGTGCTTTAGCCCAAGATCATCGCATGATCCCGGTTTGGCGTGTGCTGCTCGCCGACCTCACCACCCCAGTAAGTGCCTTCAGAAGAGTGGTGGGTGACGAAGAGGGCTTCCTGTTGGAATCTGTGGACGGTGGAGATCGTTGGGGCCGTTGGTCTTTCGTGGGTCGCCGTCCGCTCGCCACCCTCACCTCCCGAGCCCAAAAGGTTACCGTTGAAGGCGACCTCGGTATTGAGATAGACCCGAACGGGGGCATTCTTTGTGCCCTCGAACGACTTCTCGACCACTACCAGACCCCAGAGTTGCCAGGTTTACCACCGCTGCATAGTGGTCTAATTGGTTTCCTTGGTTACGACGTGGTACAGGAGGTTGAGAACCTACCCAACGAAGCCGAAGATGACCTTGGCTACCCCGACGCGGTGATGTCGATCATCGGTGAAGTCGCCGCGTATGACCATTGGCGGCAGCAAGTGACGCTGATCGCCAATGCGCCAATACCGGACAATGCTGATCAAGCCACGATTGATGCCGTATACGAAGATGCCGTCCACAGGCTTGAATCCTTGGGTCGAGCAGGCTCGCGACCGATCGACGAACCGCTCTTTCTTCCAGCCCAAGATGTCGAAACCTTCCCCGAAGTGACCTCCACAATGTCTCAAGCAGAGTATTGTGCAGCGGTTGAAGCGGCACGAGAACTCATCGTTGCGGGAGACATCTTTCAAGTCGTGCTAGCTCAACGGTTCAGCTTCGACCTTGATGCACAAGCCTTCGACGTGTACCGAGTGTTGCGCCAACTTAACCCCAGTCCATACATGTTTTTCTTGCGCCATGACCAACTCGAAATCGTTGGCGGCTCACCTGAACCTATGGTGCAACTACTTGATGGGCGGGTGGTTTCCCGTCCGATCGCCGGCACTCGGCAACGAGGTAAGACCGATGAACAAGATCGCCTCATGGCTGCCGAGTTGCGGGAGCATCCCAAAGAAATAGCCGAGCACATCATGCTTGTCGACCTGGCCCGAAATGACATAGGCCGAGTGATAGAATTCGGTAGTCTGCAGGTGGACGAAATGATGACTCTGGAACACTATAGTCATGTGATGCATCTCACCTCACAAGTCTCGGGCAAGCTCAAAGAGGGGGCCACGGCGATTGACGTGTTGCGTGCCACCTTGCCGGCGGGGACTTTATCGGGTGCGCCTAAGGTGCGGGCAATGGAGATCATTGATGAACTCGAACCAGTGAGACGCGGCCCGTACGGGGGAGTGGTTGGTTACCTCGACTGCTCCGGCGGTATCGACACCGCTATCACTATCCGCACAATGATTGTGTCTTCGAATCGAGCCACGGTTAGTGCCGGTGCCGGAATCGTGGCTGATTCGGTAGCAGAAGACGAATACCTGGAGTGTCTCAACAAAGCCAAAGCGCTGCTTGCGGCGGTGCCGACAGCTCGGCGGATGAGCGAGACACGCAACCAGAGTCAACAAGGCCAAGGTTAGGTCATGCTCGCGAGCGTTAGCGACCGAGATGTCTTGGAGGTAACTGGTGCTGACGCAACTGCGTATTTGCAAGGCCAGATTTCTCAAGATGTCACAACCATTACCGAGGGTTCTTCGGCTTGGTCTTTGGTTTTGGCACCCCACGGCAAGCTCAACGCATGGTTTCGGTTGCATCGGGTTAGCGACGAAAAGTTTTTCATAGACCTTGAAGCGGGTTGGGCTCAGCGCCTTGCAGATCGATTGCAACGATTCAAGTTGCGTAGCGCGGTTGAGTTGCAAATGCTTGAAGGTTGGCGGATGATCTCGTTGCGCCAGGATGGGAGCACAGACAGCTCATCACCGCAAACCCAACCGCCGCAAACCAAATTATGTGCAGAGTTTTCTTGGCCCGGTTTTTCTGGCACAGATTTCCTTGGCTACGCAATCGAAGCTCCACCAAACATTGCGGTCGACAACACGGCACTGGAACAAGCGCGGATACTCGCCGGAGTTCCCCGTTTGGGTCAAGACATCAACGAAAACACCATCCCCGCTGAGGCCGGCGCGTACTTCATTAGCCAAAGCGTGAGTTTCACGAAAGGTTGTTACACCGGTCAAGAACTAGTGGCCCGTATTGACAGCCGCGGCGGGAATGTGCCTCGTCCTTTGCGTCTTTTGATCGCGCAGCAATCCCTGAGCGTGGGTGCAACCGTCAGCTATCAAGGCAGTGCCGTTGGTCGGGTGACCTCGGCGGCTTCGGCAGCCACGGCACCCTCGGCGGCTCAAAGTTTTGCTCTGGCTACGGTGATGCGCAAGGTGCAACCCGGCGCTACTGTTACCGTTGAGGGTGTCTCAGCGCGTTTGGGTGCGCTGAATTAGTGAAGACTTTGCTTTTGACACGCTAGCGTCAGAGGTATGTTTATCAAAGTCTGCGGGATAACCAGCGAACAGGACGCTTTGCTCGCTGCGGCGTTGGGAGCGGACGCGGTAGGTTTCGTTTTCGCGCCTTCTTCTCGGCAGGTGGCTGTTGATCGAGTGCGCGACATTGCGCGCCGTCTCCCGGCTGAAGTTTTGACGGTTGGGGTGTTTCGCAATGAAGTTCCTGATCGTGTGGTACACATCATGCATCGCGCTGGCTTAGGTGCCGCACAGTTGCATGGCAACGAGACCCCAGAACAATCTCAAGAAATCCAAAAACGTGTGCCTCGGTTGATTAAGGCTTTCGCTTCGAGCGACCAGCGGTTGGCCAAGGTGTCCGATTACCACGCCGATGTAGCGCTCATCGATTCACCTCAACCGGGCAGCGGTCAAGCATTTGATTGGAATCTGATTGAGAACATGCCGCTTTCGGGTGTGAGAGTGCTGTTGGCAGGTGGTCTTGATGCCGACAATGTGAGCCGCGCCATCCACAAAACGGCTCCTTGGGGAGTTGATGTTTCGAGCGGTGTTGAACGTCTGCCCGGCTCGAAAGATCCTGTCAAAATGAGGCGATTTATTGATGCCGCGCGCCGAGCGTTCATAGAAGTTCGTTTACGTGACCGAATCGAAGTTTCGGAACTGCCCTACAACTGGAAGGACGATATCTAATGGCTGTATCCGCACAAGAAAAAACAACTCACCCATACGGCAATACCAGTGTCATGGGCGACCCCAGCGAGTCGGGCCGTTTCGGGGAGTTCGGGGGAATGTTTGTGCCCGAAACTTTGGTGCCGGCTTGCCAAGAACTTGATCGAGCGTTTCGTTCAGCGTGGGCTGATCCAGTCTTTCGTGACGAACTGTATCTGCTGTTCAGAGACTACGCCGGGCGTCCCTCACCGATCACCATTTGCGAGAATTTGAGCGCCGAATTGGGGTGCCGCATCTTGTTGAAACGCGAAGACCTGAACCACACCGGTAGCCACAAGATCAACAGTGTCTTGGGCCAGGCTTTGCTGGCTAAACGCATGGGCAAAACGCGTTTGGTCGCTGAGACTGGTGCAGGCCAGCACGGGGTGGCGACCGCCACCGCGGCGGCGCTTTTCGATATGGAATGCATCGTTTATATGGGCGAGGTAGACATCCGCCGCCAAGAACTCAACGTGTTCCGCATGAAGTTGTTGGGTAGCGAGGTTCGTGCCGCGCAATCGGGGTCGCAAACGCTTAAAGATGCGGTCAACGAAGCCATGCGACATTGGGTTGGCGCAGTCGAATCCACTCACTATTGCCTTGGTTCGGTAATGGGGCCACACCCTTATCCGTGGATGGTTCGTGAGTTCCATCGAGTTATTGGTGTTGAAGCCTCTCAGCAATGCGCTTCGCTGTTGGGTGGTGCCCCCGATGTTGTGGTTGCGTGCGTTGGTGGCGGTTCCAACGCCGCAGGGATTTTTTCTGGTTTCGTAGACACCGAAGCAGCATTGGTTGGTGTTGAACCGGCTGGCGGAGCGGCGCTGGGTCGTGCCGTGCCGGGCGTTGTTCATGGATCACATTCGTATTTGATGCAAGACGAATGGGGACAAGTGCTGGAAGCTCATTCCATCTCCGCAGGCTTGGATTACCCAGGGGTCGGCCCCGAACACGCCCACCTAGCTGCCACCAAACGGGCACGTTACGAACCGATCAGCGACGCTCAAGTTGTTGAGGCATTTCAGTTGCTGGCACGAACCGAGGGGATTATTCCGGCTCTTGAACCGGCGCACGCACTGGGTTGGATCATGCAAGCCAAAGATGAGTTGGCGGGCCAGACGGTGTTGTTGAACTTGAGTGGTCGAGGCGACAAGGATGTGGCTCAGATGATGGAACATTTGGCGTGACCGGTGTCCTCGAAGCGGCTCTTCGGGCGCGCCTCGACCGTGGTGGCAAATGTCTTGTTCCTTATCTCACCGGCGGACTCGGGAATGACTGGCTCGAAACGGTGCAGGCTGCCGCTATCGCCGGTGCTGATGCTGTTGAGATCGGCATACCTTTTTCTGATCCGGTGATGGACGGCCCCACAATTCAACTTGCTAACGACCGGGCGTTGGCGGCTGGCGTAACCCCGCAACAGGTGTTCGATCGGCTGCACCGAGCCGATATTGGTGTGCCAACGGTGGTGATGACGTATGGCAATATCGCCTACCGTATGGGTTATCAGCGCTTCGCGGCATCTTTGGCTCGCAGCACGGTGGCCGGCGCTATTTTACCAGATATTCCACTTGAAGAACTTGGGCCTTGGGCTACAGCCGCTGACGCGGAAGCTATCGAAACAGTACTTTTAGGGGCACCCACCGCCTCTGATGAACGTTTGGCGCGCATCGCGCAGCGCTCTCGTGGATTTGTTTATGCAGTTGGTTTACTAGGCATTACCGGCGTTCGTGAACAACTCGCCGCGAGTGCCAAAGTGATCGCCAAACGCCTCAAAGCCGTGACCGATCTTCCAGTGCTGGTGGGCGTTGGGGTGGGCACACCGCGACAGGCTGTGGAGGTGTGCGAGGAGGCGGATGGTGTGGTGGTGGGTTCGGCGATGGTACAGCGAATGCTTGATGGTGCCGGCCCTGATGGTGTGGCTGAGCTAGTAGCAGAGTTTCGTCAAGCCCTAGACGAAAGCACCAATCATTGTTGATTGCGAAGTTGACTTTGCGGCGTTCGCAGCGTGAGTTTTCGGCCTCCGCTTCGATTTTTCTCAAAGTGCCGGCCTAGTGGATCACCTACAGTGTCACACACTTCGGTTACGATGTTGCCATGAAAAGATTTCAACCGCGTACGAACTGCTCACGAGTAAGCCCCAATAAACCTAACGGGTTGGCACCATGGCAAACGCTGTAGCAAAATACGGTACATTCAAAGACAGTTTGAGTGCTCCAGTTCACCGCTGGTTCACATATCCAGCCGGCTACTCATATCGTTTGGTTGAGGCGAAGGCAGCCGAGTTTGGCTTAAGTACACGTAGTTTGATTGCCGATCCCTTCTTGGGGACTGGAACCACATCTTTAGCAGCCAAGAAGTTGGGCATCGATTCGATCGGCGTTGAGGCACATCCCTTCGTTCATTGGGTAGCCCGCACCAAACTCGACTTGAACCATGACACCGACCTTTTGGGGAAAGAAGCCAAGTTGCTTCTTGAGCACGCATCCGATATCCGCACCGAAATGGGCTATAGATCGGCGGGATGGCCTGAGTTGGTGGAGAAGTGTTTCGACCAAGAAAACTTAGACGCACTCTATGCATTGAGGACCGCCATCCTGGAATTGGGGTCTGAGCGGCAAGCATTTTTCAAATTAGCGTTGACGGCTGCGTTGCGCGATACTACCTCGGCGGGAGCGGGATGGCCATATATTGCACCAAGCAAGTTCGCTGAACGTAAAGTGAGGCGAGACGCATTTGATGAGTTCACAAAACGTTGTGCAATTATGGTTGAGGATGTCGAAAATTTCATTGAGATAGAGTCATTTCACAGCGTGATTAACGGAGATGCTCGAAAACTCGCTTCTTATGTAAATGAAAGGAAGGTGGATATGATCCTAACCTCGCCACCGTACCTCAACAATTACGACTACGCCGACCGCACTCGGCTCGAGACTTACTTTTGGGGACTGTACGACAGTTGGGCTGATATTACGGCCAATGTCCGCAACAAACTGATGATGGCAGCGACCACGCAGGTTCATCGGAACAAGATGGCGCGAACGATCGAAATGTCGTTAGTCAGGTCGATTGACCCACTAGTCCATGCCGAGCTAAGCGATGCCGTATCAAGGCTTGGGATTCTCCGCAAACAGAAATCAGGAAAAAAATCGTATGACCTCATGACGGCAGGATATTTTGAGGACATGGCACGAGTGATAACGCAAGCTCACTCGGTCCTAAAACCGGGTTGCCCATTCATCCTCGTGTTGGGCGACTCCGCGCCGTATGGTGTCCACGTACCGACTGACGAATTTATCGGCAAGTTAGCATTGGGAGCTGGTTTCACTTCCTTCAGTGTTGAAGTAATCCGCAACAGAGGAAACAAATGGCCAAGCAACGCACAACGCCACAAAGTTCCTCTGCGCGAGAGCATTGTCACCGTGACCCGCTAATGTCCAATCCAGCTGCAGCATTAGGGCAAGAGATCGGCAAGTTGTTTGAGGCATCAATTTTGGATCGCCTTGAACCAGTCGTACAATCGTACGGCCACAAGATTGGGCCACAGCGCATGAAGAACGGTACCGACAACGTCTACCAGATTGACGCAGTGATATCGAACGCGCAAGACCAGCCTGTGATGATCCTCGACCCGAAGTACATACGGTACAAAAAGCACAATCGAGACAAGGCAAGTTGGCTCTGTGTGGCGCACTACAACTTGCGAAAGACCTATCCAACAATCCGTAAGTCCACCGCAGTATTAGCAGGCAACTGGTCAAATAATTCATTGGACCTGATCAAGAGTTTCGGTGTTGAGGTCATCACGACCGGGTTCCAAGGGATGGTGGATACGCTAAGAAAATACCACATAAAATTCGACTGGGAGGAGAAGGATCGGTCAACGCCTTTGAGGTCACTCGCCGCATTCAATATCCTCAGCGGATCAGATCGGTCTAACCTTGCCTACGATCTAACCGAGTCGGTAATGCCAACGTTGACCCAGTCCGTTGTTGAGGTTCTGAGCACCGACCGTGCAAGTCTTCGGAGTAGGGTGTCGAGTGTGGAAGTGCTCGTGAAGACTGACCGGCACGAGATGCTACTTCTTCCGTTTAGCACGGTTGCCGACACGGTCAGTGGTTTGGTCAAGTTCATGGATGAGCGATCCGACGTGAGTGACCTACTGGAGGGCTAGAAAACGAAAGGGCAGGGTGTGGCGTGAGTTTTCGGCCTAGTCGTGGTTAGTTTTGTTTTCGGGGTTGGGGAGACGTTGGCCTAACACTCCAGAGACACCGCGAAATTGGGTTTGCACGCCTTGGTGGCCGCAGTGCTCGGCAAATCTTTGCATAACGATTTCTTCGGCTTGTTGCCAGTTGGTGGCCCGCAGGCCTTCAACGTGTCGGTTGTGGTACTGGTCGAAAACGATCACCTCATTGCCAGCTTCACGTAAGGCTTCGATGTTGTGCGGGGCATCATCAATATAGAGATCGGCTTCAACTTCGGGTTTGCTGCCTAAGAAACACAGGTCACGGTAGGGAATACGCACCCTATCAAGCCATTCGACGGTGTCGCTAGCTGCGATTTGGTGTCCCCAGTTGACGTAAAGGCGGTGGGTGATGATGCGAATCCAAACACCAGCATCCGATAACCGCCATAAGGCTTCGGCTGCCCCTTCGATCACGTCTAGGTCCCGAAACATGCGACCTTGGGTGACCGCATAGCGGTGATGGTCTTCAAAGTCTTCTAGCTCAAATCCCCATTCTTTGAAGTTCCAAGTTCGCTCTAAGGTCAAAGATTCTTCGGGAACGTTGAGTCGTCGTGCAACGATACGCCGAAAACCGAGGGTGTGCTCTGCACAAACACCGTCAAGGTCAACCCCGAGAACAAAAGCGTTTAGCACGGTCATTCCCAAGTAATCGTACAGCAAATAAGAGCCGGCGCGTAAACATGAGATTTGGGCTTGGGTTATTCAAGCAGCGATTTCGCCTGCTAGGGGTGCGAATTTGCCGTGTTGTAGCGGTTCTAATGCTGGTCCCAGTACCGTCGCTGCCGTCGGGGGCGTATTCGCCGTGTTTTTTCGGTGCTAGTGATCGCCCCGGTAGCGCCGCCACCGTCGGGTGAGTGTTCGCCGTGTAGTCGCGGCGCCCGTGATCGCCCCAGTACCACCGCCACCGTCGGGTGAGTGTTCGCCGTGTAGTCGCGGCGCCCGTGATCGCCCCAGTACCACCGCCACCGTCGGGTGCGTATTCGCCGTGTTGTAGCGGTGCCCGTGATGGCCCCGGTAGCGCCGCCACCGTCGGGTGAGTGTTAGCCGCGTTTTTACGGTGCCCGTGATGGCCCCAGTACCGTCGCTGCCGTCGGGTGAGTGTTCGCCGTGTAGTCGCGGTGCCCGTGAT
>JAHQYM010000139.1 GCA_024421095.1 Acidimicrobiia bacterium | reverse complement strand
GCAGTAGATTGTAATGTTTCAGCACAACACGCAACATACGACGGGTGCCACGGCTAGGTTTTGGGCTTCGTTGTGTTGTCTCGTGTCTTTGATATTTGGTTTGGTGTTGGCGGAACCGACTGCTGCGCTGCAGGTCGGCGATGTCCCCGAAGGCCGCTACTATAGTGATGCGGTGAAGTGGGGGATTAGCGAAGGGATCCTTGACGATCTCGGTAATTCGTTTTTTCCGAACGTTCCCATGCGCCGGGGTTTGACCGCTCTATGGTTTTGGAAGATGGAGGGCGAACCGGCGGCGAAGGCTCATTCTTTTCAAGACATCACCGACAGCCGTCATGATCGGGCTATTTCGTGGATGGTTTATCGTGGTATTACCAACGGCACTTCTTCATCGACTTACGCACCGAATCAGATTTTGACACGGGGGCAGATAGCGGCTTTTTTGCATCGTTTGGCCGGTGAACCCACACCTTCGGTAGCGCATTCGTTTACCGATGTTCAAAGTGATTGGCAACAAGATCCCGTTTCGTGGCTCGCCACCTCTGGTATCACGGAAGGAACATCCGAGGTCAATTTCTCGCCCGATGAAGAGTTGACCCGCGCCCATTTGATTACATTCTTGTGGCGTTACAAAGGAGAGCCGAAGGCCTCGGAGGGGTTGACAACGGTTCCTGCAGACGAACAACTTATTATCAATGTGCCAGTTACTTCGGCTAACGGGCGCTGTGCCGATCGTATCAATACTGGAATATACGTTTGGGAAGACTGTGCTTGGGATTGGGAAGGGGTTTCCAATCCTGAGTTGAGTCGCCCCGAAGCGCAACGCCTCACCGACTCTGTTTGGAGTCAAGTTGTGACTCCAGGTAAACCGGTGAAACCTCCGGTGCTTGAAGAAGGTTTTTGTGCTGAAGGCGCGTTAGCTTGCTATATGAGAGAAAGTCACAAAATCCAGCCTCAAAAAAACTTCACGCTGCGAACGTTTCTGCACGAGTTGGCACACGCACTTATCGCAGACCACCCTTCGACAACAGACTGTTTTGAAGAATGGCAAAGAGCTCAACAACGGTGCTATCACGGCGATTTGTATCGGTGCGTTGCCGATGGCATATTTGTTCGCTTCGGTGGCACCGAAACGGCGGGAGTTTGTGGAACAGGTGTAGATAGCGGATTAGGCGCATGGGTGTTTAGGGAACGGCGAGAAGACTTGGTCGACCGCGCACAGCAGTTCCTCGTGCTTGGCACTACCGTTTGGTCATATCCGAACGCTCCAGAACCCCGTGAGAATGCGGCTAACTTGTTCGTCAGGTGCTACCGCAACAATTGGGACGTTGGCTTGCGTTGGCCGGGGCGAAAGGTTGACGGTCCTGACCGAGCAAATTTGAGGGTGTCGTACCGTGTTGACGACAACGCCTTGTTGCGAGTGTACGGAAACGAATCAACCACACAGAACGAGGTTTTTATCGTTGAGCCAGAGCCGTTCATAATCAATCTCTTAGATTCATCGGAATTGGTTGTTCGTGCATGGAACGCGGACGGCATGGAAATCGGTAGCGCAACATACAATATTGCCCATCTGGCCAACAGAATAGACGAATTGACTAACTGCAAGTTGGCACGATAATCAAGCCGTCGTCCCCCCATCAAGCCGTCAGCCTCATCCTCCCATTCGGGTGAACCTTAGGAAGCGGGGAGTTGCAATACCCACCCGATGTGGATGAGTTCGGGTTTGGTGAGGCTGCCTCGTGTGGCTTGCGGTTTACCTTGGTTGAGCTCAAATATTTCCCTCCAACGCAATGGGGAACCGAGATGGACTTTTGCGAGGTTCCACAGTGTGTCGCCACGCACCACGGTTATTGTGGTCGTTTGCGGTGTCGGTGGCGGTGTAGGTGCGGTCTCGGGGCCGGTAGTGGTCCCGAGACCAGGCTCAGAACCGGTTGACGGTGTCGGTACGGGCTCAGGGCCGGTTGACGGTGTCGGTACGGGCTCAGGGTCGGTTGACGGTGTCGGTTCGGGCTCAGGGTCAGGTGTAGGCTCAGGTGTAGGCTCAGGTTCAGGGTCAGGTTCGGGCATCAATGTCACGATTCGGTTGTCTCCGCCAACTGGGTAATCAGCGGCGGTGATTTCTCCGTTTAGCTCGGTGGTGATGTAGTCGACTATGGCTTGTTGATAGCTGACCCCTAAGTTTGTGGCTTCAAGGTCAGCTAGGGGATAGCAGTCTCCGCCGTTGGCCAAGAAGTCGATGGTGGCAAGCACAACTGGGTCGCCAGGTACGACAACACCATCCTCGACGATGACCGTGCCGTCATCAAGCACCACGTCGCGCACCCGTGCTCCGGGGTCACCGTTTAGTGAACAGTCACCGACTCGGTCAGTTTGGCGTGCGTTGGCGGTGGGGTTGAAGGTGAACGTGAAGCCGGAAACCTGTGCGAACTGTCCAGGCGTGCCGGGTATCGCATCAACGGCTTGTTCTAGCAGCACATGGAAAGTGGAGCGTGGCACTTCAAGCACCACCACGAAATTGCGAAACGGAGCAATATCCCAAGTGTCACCGGTGGTGATCTCCCCTGCGGGTATTATTGCGTCGTTGCGGATACCTCCACCATTTTGTATGGCCACGTTGGCGTTAGCGATACCGAACGAGTCGGCTAGTCGGTTAGCGCTGGCGCGTAGCGAGTCGGCGTGTAGGTTGCCTTGGTTGGTGGCGGTTGTTCTTACCGAATTGCGGCGACCGTCTAAGTCAACTTCGCTCGTTCCGATGACATCGGCATCGATCGCGGCTACTGCTTCGGTTAGGGGTTCGGTCACGTTCGCTTGAACGTCTGCATCGGGTGTGATGTCAAAACCAACGGCCACCGATTCGCCTTGCACATTCACAACTGCGCCGCTTTCGTTGAAGGTCACGGTGAGCGAACCGATGCAACGGTAACCACCGGGTGCGGTAATGACCGGCACCTCAATACCGTCGGCATCGGACACTAAGGTTGGATAAGGCCCAACGGGTTCTGCGTCGGGCATGCACGAATCGTCTTCGTTGCGGAGAAGTTCGTCTCCGCCTCCAGCAATCACCACATCCACACCCGTCAAAGAACCCACCAACTCGATTTCTTCGTCAACATCTTGGAGATGGCTGACCAAGATGATCTTGTTGATGCCTTGATCGGTCAAGGTTTGGGCTTCTGCGGAAACGGCAGCCAACACTTCGGATACAACCACGTTGCGTGGCGAAGAAATGTTTGGGAGCGCCGGGGTGACAGCACCGATGATACCGACCATTTCCCCACCCGTTTCGATCACCGTACTTGGCACTAGAGTCTTAGCCTCAACTAGAGCTTGAAGGTTGGGTTCGGCGGAGAAGTCGGCGTTTGCAGACAAGAAGGGGACAACTGGATCGAAGCCTTCGATAAAGCGGGCAGTGACATCGGGTCCGAAGTCAAAGTCGTGGTTGCCTAGTGTTATGGCATCATAAAGACCGTTCAGTGCGATGGTGTCGTACAGCATTCCTTCACGGGCTAGTGCGATGCTGAGTTCTTGTGAGGCTAAGAAGTTGTCACCAGCGGAGAGGGTAATAACTCCGTCACTCGTGGATGCTGCCGCTGTTTGCATTTGCTTCAACTGGGCAACGAAGCGAGCCACCCCTGCGAAGCCAGCAGCTTCGTTTGGCAGCAGTTTGGATTCGCCGTCGTTGTTGTGCAGGATCGTGAGCGTGAAGTTGCTTGTGTTCACTGGTTCCGGTGTTTGTGCAGCAGCGAATATGGGCACAGCAGCAAGCACAGTTGCGCTCAACGCCAGAATAATTAGGGAACTGTTTAGTTTCTTCAAAATAGTTGCCATCTAAGGCTCCTTTGCCTAGTTGAGAAGACCGGTTTGGTGAGACCTTACACAATCTGCATCCGCCTCAAAAGGTGATCTGCGAATTGTCTGATAATGACGATGGGAAAAACATACATTAGCAAAGCGGATATTCTTGCATTAGCATATGGATTATGTCTGCATCAGTGCTTCCGCGGCGCATCTTGCTTGAGCGCACTTGAAGACATCTCAGCTAACTTCCTTGGAATGGTCGTGAAACTCTTCAACGGGTGCCCAGTGGACTTCGAGCATGTACATCACCCACTCAGCATTATCTTGGTGGTAGGGTCCAAAATTACCAACTCGGTGGGTTTCACATAAGATTCGTGTATCATTACGTAACTTTCACCGACCGATTTTTTACGAAACTAGAGTCTGATTACATTTTGATGTCTCAAAAACGTGCAACTCAATCGCGGTCTACTTGGAACCGGCCTCTTGCTGCCCTGATGGCGCTGCTGTTGGCGAGTGCTCTGTTGGTTGTGCCGCAGGTGCCGGTTGGGGCTCAGTCGGGGGTGCCTTCTAATCTGGTTGTGCAGCAAGTTGGCTCTGGTCGGTTGGATGTTTCTTGGGAGCTGGCCTCGGGCACTTCTCGGCCTGCTTTGCGCTACCGGGTCAGCGACACGGACTTGAGCCAGTCGGGGCACCAAGAGGGAAGGTGGCTTGAAGTGGGCAAGCCGGGTGCATCGGGCGAAAGGCTCAACGATCTGGTCGAC
Source organism: Acidimicrobiia bacterium (assembly GCA_024421095.1). GTDB lineage: Bacteria > Actinomycetota > Acidimicrobiia > Acidimicrobiales > Aldehydirespiratoraceae > VXYK01. The sequence continues at coordinate 917 of JAHQYM010000139.1, read as the reverse complement.
GGGGTCGTGTACGACATTGCGGTCAGCGCGCTCGACGACTCGAGCGATGCTGCCACGCGCTGGGCCTCGACGACTGGGACTCCCCGGCCGGACCAGCCGGTAGAAGACGCGGCGGAGTTGAGTGCCTTGGCGCTGCTCACCAGCACGGACGGTACAACCTTCAGCACCTCGAACCTGCTGAACCCGGGCTTCGACTCCGACCTCATCAACTACTATGCGGTCGTTGCTCCCACGGTGTCGCATATCAAGATCCGGCCCACGACCGCAGCGGCAGCGGCAACCATCTCAGGAACGGTCTACGCGGCTGCCACCCACCGCCATGAGAACATTTCGTTGGCGAGCGGGCAGCAGAGCGCGGCGATCGCACTCGACTATGGCGACAATCAGATAACGATAGAATCCGTTGGAGAGAACAGCGAATACCAGCACTACACCCTGACGGTGCAGCGGCGGCCGGCTCCGCCGGTGGTGGGGGTGAAGCCAACAACCTTCGAAGGCAGTCCAGGCGCAATCCTGACACACGATGCGCCCCCGACAGGGTTCGGGGTTCACTTTCGCGTCAAACCCGACAGCGAAGAGTGGGATGTCGAGGTGCCGTCGTATAACTATTTCGGTGATTCCGGTGAAGTCGCCGAAGCCTTCGTAGAGGGCATCACGTCTGGACAACCAACAGCGGCTAGCACCGTTGTGGCAACAGGCTTCGAAGCGAACACCGCATACGACGTGACCGCGAACCTGTTCTCGAATGCGGGATTGTTCAAATTGTGGCACGGCGGTGGCGTGGTGTCGGACGAGGTGGAGTTCACCACCTGGGACGTGCCCGGGGTTCCGACCGGGCTTGCCGCGCAGGCAGTCGCATCCGACACCTCCAAGCTCAACGTGAGTTGGCAGGCACCGGCGCAGACCGGCGGAACAGG
>JAHQYM010000014.1 GCA_024421095.1 Acidimicrobiia bacterium | reverse complement strand
GCACCGTGGTGTATGTCGCCGACATCAAGTACAAGCTGACCTCCGATGCGAGAGCCCGCACGAGCGACTACTACCAACTCCTCGCCTACACGACTGCTCTCGACCTGCCCGAAGGCCTCCTGATCTACTGCCTTGCCGACGGCGGACGGCCCGAACGCACGGTCACGGTCCGCCACGCCGACAAGACTTTGCACACGCTGGCCATCAACCTTTCAGGTACACCCGACAGCGTCAACAGCGCCATCAACTACACGGCCGTTTGGATCGCAGACCGAGTGCATCGCCTGTCGGGTTGAGCAGCGCCATCAACTACACGGCCGGTTGGATCGCAGAGCGAGCCCACAGGGTGTCGGGTTGAGCAGCCTTATTAACTACGCGGCCGGTTGGATCGCAGAGTGAGTGCATCGCGTGTCGGGTTGAGCAGCGCCATCAACTACACGGCCGGTTGGATCGCAGACCGAGCCCACAGGGTGCCGGGTTGAGCAGCGCCATCAACTACACGGCCGGTTGGATCGCAGAGCGAGCCGTTGGATGATGCCTGTCTAGTGATAACCGGTGCGTGTCGGCCTTTGCGGGTTAGTCAATAACGCTGACGATGTCGCCGGCACCAACAGAATCGCCGGCCGCAACACGCACTTCTTTGACAGTGCCGGCTCTCTCAGCGGTGACGTTATTTTCCATTTTCATTGCCTCCAAAACGACAATCGCATCGCCGACCTCAACGTTGTCGCCGACATTCACGAGCACCTTCACAATTGTTCCTTGCATCGGCACGGTTACCTCGCCATTGTTTGGCCCTGAGCGAGACACCTCGCTGCGCGGGCGAGCCGTTCGGGTCGGGGCTTTGGCGGTTGCGGAACTACCCAGCGGAGATTCTGGAACCCACATTGAGACCGAGAAATGCTTACCGTTGACCTCAACATCAACTTTACGTTTGACGAGGGGTTCGTCGCTGTCTTGAGCTTCTACTGAACTAAGCGTGGTTGGCAATGCACTTAGGTCTACGCTTTCTTCTAACCATTTGGTGCTGTGCTTGATCGCCGCGAAGTCACCGTGTTCCAAGACCGCGATAGTGGCCGGTATGGTGGTGGCGACCCCCTCAATGTTGGTTTCGCGAAGCGCCCGCAAGGCCCGGGCAATGGCACGAGGGCGGTCTTTACCCCAGACGATCAGCTTGGCCAACAGATTGTCGTAGTATTCGCTTACGGTGTCTCCGCTCTGGTAACCAGAATCGATACGGGTTCCGAAACCGGCGGCAGCAGTCAGAGCAGTAATTTTGCCCGGGGAAGGCAGAAAGGCACCACCGCTTGGGTCTTCAGCATTGATTCGTATCTCTATTGCGTGGCCGATGGCAGCAACGTCTTGCTGGCTGAACGCCAGTGGTTCACCAGAGGCCACCCGTATTTGCTGTTCCACCAGATCAAGCCCAGTGATCATTTCTGTTGCGGGATGCTCAACTTGTAGTCGAGTGTTCATTTCGAGGTAGTAAAATTCGCCGTCTTCGTATAGAAATTCGACTGTTCCAGCGTTCACATAATTGCAGCCTTGGGCAACCTGCACAGCCGCTTCACCCATCGCGGTGATGATTGCGGGATCAATATTAGGTGCGGGCGCTTCTTCGATGAGTTTTTGGTGACGGCGTTGCACCGAACAATCGCGGGTACCGAGGTGTACGCAGTTACCATGCATGTCGGCAAGAATTTGGACTTCCACATGGCGGGGATTTTTTAGGTAGCGCTCCATGTAGCACTCGTCACGTCCGAAATATGCTAGAGCCTCACGCTGCGCTGCGCTTAGTTGTTCGGCTGCTTGCTCGGCGTGGTACACCACTTTCATGCCGCGCCCACCCCCACCGTAGGCTGCTTTGACTGCGACCGGCCAACCGTTGGCGTTGCCGAAGTCGATTATCTGTGTGGGATCGGCAATGGTTTCTGTGGTGCCGGGAACGCCACACACTCCTACCTTTTCAGCGGCGTGGCGGGCCGATATTTTGTCTCCCATCACTTCGATTGCTTCGGGGTTAGGCCCAATAAAGACCACACCTAACGCGGTAATTGCACGGGCGAAGTCGGCGTTCTCGGAGAAGAATCCGTAACCAGGATGCAGTGCGTCAGCACCGCTACGTTTCACGATGTCGAGAATGGTTGCAGTGTTGAGGTAGGACTCAGCGGAGGTCTTGCCACCGAGGTTGTAGGCTTCATCAGCGAGGCGTACGTGCAGTGCTTGGCGATCAAGGTCGGAGTAGACCGCTACGGTTGCGATACCTAGTTCACTGCATCCACGAATGATCCGCACCGCGATCTCGCCACGGTTTGCTATGAGTACTTTGGAAAACACGGTTTGGTTAAATTCAGGTTCAGTTAAATGAGCGATAAGTTAGCTAACTTGTTTGGTTATCCGTTTGCGCTGAGCAAACGCGTGGCTTACGTTACAGGGCTTCGACCTTTGCGCCACGTAAAGGTTACTGGGTCAACCAACGCCGACCTTGTGGAGCAAGCCCGAGAGGGTAATGTTGGTACAGCAGTTTTGGTGGCCGACCATCAACTCGCGGGCAAAGGACGTTTAGGGCGGCGCTGGGATGATGAACCTTCGCAATCGCTTTTGGTGAGTGTGCGGTTGCCGCTGCAGTCTGTGCCTGCGCCCTTTCTAGTGGCTGCGCTGGGGGTGGCCGCTCGTGAAGCCGCGAGCCAACTAGCCACTAGCACGGTGCTGATCAAGTGGCCCAATGATTTGGTGGTTGACGATGGCGTGCAACTCAAAAAACTCGGTGGTGTGCTGGCACATTTCGTGGCTGAACCAACCCCGATGGTGGTTGTTGGTGTTGGTATAAATATGTTGCCTATTGAGCAGCAACCTGAAGCAACCTCAATGGCGCAATGCGGTATGGAACTCCAAGACAGCCCCACCGACCGCGACCGTTTGTTGTCTATTTTGTTGGGGGAGTTGGCGGGTCGTTTGGAGAATCCGGTTTCGCTGTTCGAGCAGTGGCGTGGTCATTGCACAACCATTGGCAAGCAAGTGAGGGTTGAGTTGTTGAACAATCGTGTGGTGTGCGGGACTGCTGTGGACTTGAGCGTTGAGGGGCATTTGTTGGTTCGTGACGATGCTGGAATCGAGCACAGCATCTCTGCGGGTGACGTGCTGCATTTGCGCCGAGCAAGGTGGTTGGGTGTTTGAGCATTACGCTTCCAATGTGCCTAAGAACAAGCCCGACAACGAGCACGACAACGAGCCCGTGAACGAGCCCGTGAGCGCGTCCGTCAGCAAGCAAAATAAAGTCATTCTGCGGCGTTCGTGGCCGCAACGTATTGTGATTTTGCTTTGCGTGGGGGTGATTAGCGCTGCGTTAGCTGGGGCTTGGTTGATTGGCGACATCAACGATGCCGTATCGGGTTTTGCGCGTGTGGAGATTTCGGGTGAAGTGTTGATCACTGATACTGCGGTCGGGGAACCGGTCACCTTTCTGTTGATTGGCAACGACAGCGCTTTGGGTATTGATCCCGATGATCCGATTCATATTGGCCGTCAATACGACTCTCGGGGCACTTTCAATGCCGACAGTATTGCGTTGTTGCGGGTCGAACCAAATACTGGGCGTGCCTGGGTGTTGTCAATTCCACGTGACATGCTTACTGAGCATATTCCTAACGCGGGCCGTAATCGGATCAACGCAGCGCTGCGAATCGGAGGCCCGCAGACCCTAGTGGAGACCATCACGTCACAATTTGGTATTGCAATCAACCATTACGTGGAGATTGATTTTTTGGGTTTCCGTCAGCTTGTGGATGTGCTCAATGGTGTGCCAGTATGGTTTAACTATCCTGCTCGGGATCGAAATACTGGGTTGAATATTGTTGAACCTGGGTGCCATGTTCTTGATGGAGCGACTGCGCTTGCTTATGCGCGGGCGCGCAACTATCAAGAGTTCGTGGAAGGTAGCTGGGTGCATGTGGGCAACTCTGATTTTGGGCGCATTGAGCGTCAGCAGGACTTTATGGTGTTGGCGTTGAACCGGGCGGTGAGCCGTGGGGTGCGTAATCCGACTTCTTTGGCGAGCTTGATTGAGGCTGGCGCTAGTAGCGTGGTTTTGGACAGTGCGCTTACACCGGCTGAGTTGATTGACCTTGGCCAGTCTTTTAGTGATTTCAACCCGGCCAACCTTAGTCGCCTAGATCTCGAGGTCAGAACTATTTATGATGATGCTGGCGCTTATGTTGGTGAGGCGTTTGTTGAAGGCGTGAACGAAAGCGTTCTCAACATTTTCAGAGGTTTGCCCGATGGTGGTGAAGCATCGCAAATTGCTCAACCGACTAATCTCACTGATGCCAGCGAAGACCCAACTGCTGCTCTCGTGACTGCCGAGGCCACGCCGACAGCGTTACCGCCGGGTGTTATTGGTCAGGCTCCCGAAGGGCAATCCTGTGGTTGAACAACGGCTCGTGGACACCCCCCGTGACCGTCGACCACACCCGCGAGCACTGTCCACCAAGCTTGTGGTTGGGTGACCGCTCGTGGATGCGCCTGCCAAGATCGCGGTCGTGGGAACCGGTTATGTTGGCCTTACCACTGGGGCTTGTTTCGCGCATCTCGGCCACCAGGTGGTATGTGTCGACATTGATATTGACAAGGTGCAGCGTTTGAGTGTGGGCGACGTGCCTATTTTCGAAGCCGGTTTAGCAGAGTTGGTTGAAGAAGGGCTAAACACTGGGCGTCTCGCGTTTGTGGCCAACACAGGGGTTGGGGTGCGCGATGCCGACTTTGTGTATTTGTGTGTCCCCACGCCCCCAAGCACGGATCGCGAGGGCAACGCCGATAGTTCGGCTGGTTTGGTTGACCTGCGTGCTTTAGAGTCCGCTGCTCGCGAGGTTGGCTTGCATGTCCGTGCTGGCGCGGTGGTCGTCAACAAGTCAACCGTTCCAGTGGGTTCGGCGCGCCTGGTTGCGAAAGCCATGGGCCGTAGTGATGTCACGGTGGTGTCTAACCCAGAGTTTCTGCGTGAGGGCAGCGCGGTGAGCGACTTTCTCTTTCCCGATCGTGTGGTTATCGGGGCCACCGACCGTGGTGCCGCGCAGCGGGTAGCAAAACTTCATCAACGCTCAGCAGCACCAACAATTATCACCGATCCAGCGACCGCTGAAACCAGCAAATACGCTGCGAACGCCTTTCTGGCAACGAAACTCAGTTTCGTCAATACGATCGCGGCGGTGTGTGAAGCGGTTGGCGCAAATGTGGCCGATGTGCTTTCGGTATTGGGTCACGACAAGCGCATTGGTAGTGAGTGTTTGACCCCAGGCCCGGGCTGGGGCGGTTCGTGTTTCCCGAAAGACACGCAAGCGCTTGTGAGGATGGCTGCCGATGCTGGCTATGACTATTCGTTGTTGCGGGGTGTGCTAGCCGCAAATGATGAGCAGTTTAATCGGGTGGTCAACAAGGTTGCTGCGGTGGTGGATTTAGCGCGTGCCACGATTGCTATGCTTGGCCTGGCTTTCAAGGCGGGCACCGACGACACACGCAATTCGCCGGCCTTGGCAATAGCTGAGCGTTTACTCGCCGCGGGTGCTCGCGTGCAGGCGTATGATCCCGCGGTGACCCGAGTTGAAGGCACTAATATTGCTCTGGCGCGTGATGCGTATGCTGCTTGTGAAGGTGCTGAGGTGCTGCTTGTGGTCACGGAGTGGGACGAGTTCAAAACGCTTGATGTCGCCCAGCTCGCCGGAGTTATGTCTGCACTCAATGTGGTGGATGCCCGCAATATTATGGATGCTGAGGCGCTGCTTCGTCACGGTTTTGACTATCAATGCATTGGCAGGGGCTAGGTCGTGCGTGTTGTGGTGACTGGCGGTGCGGGTTTTCTCGGTTCGCGCTTGTGTGACGCGTTGATTGGTCGTGGTGACGAAGTTGTTTGTATCGATAATTTGGTTACGGGTTCGTTGTTGAATTTGTCTCAACACAGCGATCAACCGCGGTTTGCTTTCCGCCACCAAGATGTGACGACGTTTCTAGCTGTGGACGGTGCGGTGGACGCGGTGCTGCATTTTGCTAGCCCGGCATCGCCGAGTGATTATGCGAAGATGCCGATTCAGACCCTCAAGGTTGGTTCGTTGGGTACCCACAATGCGCTCGGTTTAGCTAAAGCCAAAGCTGCGAAGTTTTTGTTGGCATCAACTTCTGAGGTGTACGGCGATCCGTTGGTTCATCCTCAAGTTGAGCAGTATTGGGGCAACGTTAATCCAATCGGGCCTCGTGGAGTTTATGACGAAGCCAAGAGGTTCTCTGAGGCGATTACTATGGCATATCATCGTTATCACGGTCTAGACACGCGCATAGTTAGGATTTTCAACACCTACGGCCCACGAATGCGCCGCGACGATGGGCGAGTGGTTTCCAATTTCGTGGTGGCTGCGCTTGCCGGCGAGCCGATCACGGTTTTTGGCGATGGCACGCAAACTCGTAGTTTTTGTTTTGTGGACGACCAAGTTCGTGGCATCATCGCATTGCTTGATTCGCAAGAGTGTGATCCCGTCAATATTGGTAGTCCCGAAGAACACACGATTAAGGAATTGGCCGCTCTGGTCTTGGCAGCGACTGGTTCAGTTTCGCTGCTTAGCTACCTTCCGTTACCGGTGGATGATCCTAAGTGTCGCCGCCCAGATATTAGCCGTGCTCAAGAGTTGCTGGGTTGGAACCCAACCGTTTCGTTGCGTGAAGGGGTGGAGCGCACCGCAGCATATTTCCGCCGCAGCGAGTATTAGCGTCGGAGCATTAGCGTCTGGGCATTAGCGGCAGCGAGCGTTAGCGTCTGAGTATTAGCGTCTGAGTATTAGCGTTGTGCACGCTTAGCGATCCCAATGACCCCGCATTTCGGCCCGTTGTCTGTTGGCTAGGTACCAGTCTAGGGTGGCACCTAACCCGTCGTTGAAGTCGGTTTGTGCCACGAAGCCGAAGAGGTCACGGGCACGGGTGGCATCAACCGCGCGCCGTGGTTGTCCATCGGGGCGGGTCGTGTCCCAACGTATTTGTCCCTTGTAGTTGGTGAGGTTGACGATGAGTTCCACGACTTCTTTGATGAGCATTTCGCGATTGGCACCGAGGTTCACGGGTAGCGACCCATCCCAGCGTTCGGCGGCCATGACGATGCCTTCGGCGGCGTCGTCAACGTAAAGAAACTCTCGGCTTGCCGTGCCGCTTCCCCACACGGTGATTGATGGGGCGTTGCTTTCTTTGCCGCGCACACATTTGCGGATCAAAGCTGGGATCACGTGTGACACATCGGGGTGAAATTTGTCGCCGGGTCCATACAGGTTGGTGGGCATCAGGTAGGCGCTGCGTTGCCCGTATTGTGCGTGGTTGGCTTGAAGGTGCACTAGTTGAGCGAGTTTTGCTATTCCATATGGGGCGTTGCTGTGTTCGGGGTAGCCAGTCCAAAGTGCGTTTTCGCTAAAAGGCACAGCAGTGTGTTTGGGGTACGAACAGATTGTGCCTACTACCACGGTTTTGGGCACGTCGGCAAGGCGGCAAGCTTCGATTACGTTGGTGCCGAGTAGTAGGTTGTCCAAATAAAGTTGCGCCGGTGCTGCCAAATTCGCGCCGATCCCGCCCACGCGGGCGGCTAAATGTATAACTATGTCAGGTGCATTGTCGGCGATTGCGGTTTCGGCTTGGTGGCGGTCTAAGAAGTCCACCTCGCTGCTAGTGGGTGCAGTCACGTCAGCCACTCCACGGCGAGCCAGGGCGGCTTGCACGGCTTGGCCCAAAAAGCCGTTACCACCGGTCAGAAATATCCGTTGTTGGGAGAAATCTTTGGACGCATTCGGTTTGGGTGGCATTTTGCTAATGGTAGCAAATGACTGACGAGGCAGGTTTAACCTTGCGGTAACACAGTGTCACAAAAATGAAACATTGCTGGATTAGTTTGTGGTTAAATCCGTCTAGCTTCAACAAGGGGAGAAATTATGTTAGACACGTTTTCGGTTGCAACCTCTAGCGTATCCATCGCGCAAGTGGGGGTGAGTGAGGAAACCCAGTTCATCTTGAATACGTTCGCATTTCTGGTTTGGGGTGCGTTGATCATGTGGATGGCCGCTGGTTTTACCATGCTGGAGTCTGGCGCAGTGCGTACCAAAAACGCCTCAATGATCTGTTTGAAGAATATTGGCATTTATTCGGTGGCAGGTCTGGCGTACTACATTGTTGGTTACAACTTGATGTACACAGATGTTGGAGACTTCTTCGGTGCTTTGAAGTTTTTTTATGCCACATCCGCTGATGAAATATCTCTGCTCGGCGGCAGCGAGTCGGCGCTTGCAGATGTGGTCGGTAATGGTTATGCGGTAATGTCGGATTGGTTTTTTCAGATGGTGTTTGTGGCTACCGCGGCTTCTATCGTGTCTGGTGCGATCGCTGAACGAATCAAGATTTGGCCTTTTTTCTTGTTTACTTTGTTTCTGACCGCGCTGATTTACCCGATCGTTGGTGCTTGGACTTGGGGAGGTGGGTGGCTCGCTGAAGCCGGCTTCGTTGATTTTGCGGGTTCTTCGATTGTGCATGGAACGGGTGGTTGGGCAGCTCTCGCGGGGGTTTTGGTGGTGGGCCCGCGTCTTGGCAAATACCGTGAGGACGGCAGCGTTAAACCCACGCCGCCGTCTAATGTCTTGGTATTCACCCTAGGTGTGTTTATTTTGTGGCTAGGTTGGTTTGCGTTCAACGGTGGTTCGCAATTGGCGCTGGGGAGTGCCGCTGATGCGGTGGCGATGAGCAACGTTTTGGTAAACACCAACTTGGCTGCATCAGCGGGTGTCTTGGCTGCGTTAGCTGTTTCTCGGCCTTTGCTGGGTCGCATGGATATTTTTGCGGGTATGAACGGGGCGATAGCTGGTTTGGTCGCCATTACCGCGGGTCCGAACCTCACCGATCATCGTTGGGCTTTGCTGATAGGCGCGGTAGGCGGTTTGGTTTGCACGGTTGCCACCAAAGGTCTTGAACGGTTGAAGGTGGATGATGTGGTGGGGGCGATTCCGGCGCACCTTGTTTCGGGTATTTGGGGTACGTTGGCTGTGACTATCGCGGCTGGGGGTCGGTTCCATATTCAGTTGCTCGGCGTGGTGTCTATCGGCGTGTTTGTGTTCGTTGCGTCATACGTCTTGTGGTGGTTGATGGATACGCTGTTGGGTATTCGGGTGTCGGCTCAGGTGGAACGTCTAGGCCAAGATTCCGGTGAGTTGGGTATTGAGAGTTACCCTGAATTTGTGCTGATGCCTGAGGAAGACTGATGGAGTTTTATGTGCCATTGGTGACAACGCGCCGCAGAGCCGTGTACGCTTGGCAATGACTTGGCAACGAGAGTGCCTCGCGTCGCTTTCGCGCCAAACCATAGTCCGCTAAATGGGGGAATGAAATCTTATGGAATTAACAAGTGAAAATGCCAACGGTGCGGTAATCGTGAAAGCCGTTGGCCGTGTTGATGGGGCTAACGCCCGTGACTTTCACGAAGGTCTAGAATCCAGTATCGGCGCTGACGGCAAGTCGATGGTGTTGGACTTTGCGGGATTGTCTTATATCAGTAGCGCTGGTTTGCGTGTGGTGCTTTTGGTTGCCAAAAGTTTGCAGCAACGCAACGCCAAGCTAGCCGTTTGTTCGCTGACCGAATCGATTCGTGAAGTGTTTGAGATTAGTGGTTTCGACAAAATCGTGCCGGTCTACGCGAATAGTAGCGAGGCCGTATCTGGTCTTGAAATCTGACCTGCGCCTGATCCGCTTTTGCGTTGCGCGGCTAGGGAGCCAAATATGACAGACATTCAGCCTCCCTATAAGATTCTAGTTGTAGACGATGAGCCAGACCTGCAACCGTTGGTGCAGCAGAGGATGCGCCGTTACGTGCGTTCTGGGCGGTATCAGTTCGTGTTTGCGCACAATGGTGTGGAAGCTTTGCAGTGTTTGCGTGAGGACGAAGAGATTGTCATTGTCTTGTCCGATATCAATATGCCAAAGATGGATGGCCTAGCGTTGCTAGACCAAATACCTAAGGTCAATCCCAATATTCGCTCGGTGATCATCTCTGCATACGGTGATATGAAAAATATTCGCACCGCGATGAACCGAGGGGCGTTTGATTTCGTCACCAAACCGGTTGATTTTGATGACTTGAAGCTCACCATTGATCGTACTCTGCAGCAGCTTTTGGAGTGGCGAGATGCGTTAGGTGCGCGTGACCGCTTGGTGGCGTTGCAAAATGAACTTAACGTTGCCTCACAGATGCAGCAGTCAATTCTGCCTAAGCGATTTCCTAAAGGCGCTGGCTACGAAGTGTATGCCTCAATGAAACCGGCACGTTCGGTGGGGGGCGACTTTTTTGATGTGATGCGCCTTGAGGGGGGGCTATTGGGTTTGGCGGTGGCTGATGTTTCCGACAAGGGAGTTCCCGCGGCGCTGTTCATGATGTCGAGTCGTACCTTGTTGAAGGGCGCGGCGATCGGGCTCGGTAAACCTAGTGAAGTGCTGGGCGAAGTCAACAATTTGCTTTGTGAAGACAACGAGACGGCGATGTTTGTGACCCTAATTTACGCCGTCTATGACCCTTCCACACGCATGTTGACCTTCGCCAATGGCGGTCACAATCCTCCAGTTTTGGTTGATGCTGAAGGGAACACCAAACGCTTGCCGTTGACCGGTGGTGTCGCTTTGGGTTTAGTGCCAGATTTAGAGTATGCACAAACGAGTATCACACTCTCACCCGGAGACCATGTGGTTCTGTACACCGATGGGGTCACCGAGGCTATGAACGAAGACGAAGAAGAGTACGGCATGGCCCGGTTGGAGGGTTTGTTCGCCCAATCCACACCATCGAGTGCTCGCGAAGTTAACGAGAAGGTAGTTGGTTCGGTCATGGAATTTGCGGGTGACGCTGCACAGTCTGACGACATCACCTGCATGACTATGCGAGCGAAAGGACACGACCATTAGTAACAGTTTGTCTCTCGCCTTAGATAGCGATCCCGCAGAATTGCAACGCTTAGCCGATGCCATTGAGGAGTTCGCCGAAAGGGAGGGTTGGTCGCCTGATCTGGCGTTCAAGATCAACTTGGTGCTTGAAGAGATGGTGATGAATGTGATCACTCACGGCAATGTTGACGGACTCGCCGAAATTCAGGTCAAGGTCACCTCAAGTGAGGATTCTGTTGCGCTGCAGTTAGTTGATAACGGGGTGGCGTTTGATCCGCTGACGGATGCCCCTGAACCAGAGATTGCCGGGTCGGTGCAGGAGCGCCATATTGGTGGTCTGGGTATCCATTTGGTGCGCACGATGATGGACCACATCAGCTATGAACGGGCAGAGGGTAGAAATCTGTTGACCATGACCACCAAAAAAGCTTAGACCAGCACGGCGATGCTGCTAAGGAGGGTTCGCCGCGGTATAGCTTTGTTGATGCTGTTGCTTCTTGTTGCTTGCACCGCAACTCCTCAAGATCCGAACGCCGCAACACCAACGACCGCCAAGGAAACCGACCCGGCGGGCACACCAAGTAGCACAACTAGCACAGACCCAGGCGAAGCCAGCACGGGCCCTGGTGTGTTTACTGATCGCATCGTTTTCGGCCAATCGGCTGCGTTTAGCGGCCCGGCCCAAGACCTAGGCACGGGAATGCATTTAGGCATACAAGCGGCTTTCGCTGAGGCGAACCGCAATGGGGGAGTGCATGGACGCAACCTTGAGTTGTTGCCGTTAGATGATTCTTACGAACCAGAAGCGGCGATCGCAAACACGGTGCAGTTCATAGACAGTGGTTCGGTGTTTGCCTTGATCGGCGCAGTTGGCACACCAACTTCTAGATCAGCGGTACCGGTCGCATCAACTACCGATATTGCCTATATTGCCCCCTTTACGGGTGCCGCTTTTCTGCGTGACCCGCAGCAAACCAACGTGATCAACTTGCGAGCCTCATACAACCAAGAAACCGAGGAGATGGTGGCTCGTTTAGTGTCGGAGTTAGGTATTGAACGTATCGCAGTGATGTATCAAGACGACTCGTTTGGGCAAGCCGGGTTTAGTGGCACTCAAGCGGCTCTTGAACGTCGCAACATGCAAGCGGTGGCTGTGGGGACCTACCCGCGCAACACCACTGCCGTCAAGACTGGGTTGTTAGACATCCATCTAGGCGACCCGCAAGCAGTCATCGTAATCGGTGCTTACCAACCGGTTGCTGCGGTTATCAAGTGGGCACGCGAGTTGGACATCGATGCGGTTTTTGTCACCATTTCTTTCGTTGGCAGTAATGCTTTGGCTAACGAACTTGGTTCGGTTGGTGCCGGTGTGCTCACCACCCAAGTTGTGCCGTTCCCAACGGATGCCAGCAACTCCGTGGTGTCTGCATATCTTGCTGCTTTGCAGGATTACGATGCCGCAGCGGTTCCCGGTTTCGTATCTTTGGAGGGTTACCTCGCGGGCCGTTTAGCGATTGCTGGTTTACAGAGTTGCGGACGCGACCTCGACCGTGAGTGTTTCGCGCAGCGTTTCAGGGCTAGTGAACCAGTTGATGTAGATGGTTTTGTTTTGATGTTCGGCGAGCAAGACAACCAAGGTTCAGACCAAGTTTTCTGGACTGTGATTGATGACAATGGCGAGCACCGTCCCGTAACTGACTGGGAAGCGATCTTGCCATGAAAAGTTGGCCGAAACGTATTGCGGAGAGCCGTTTTCGTATCTCGACTCGGTTTTTTACGGTGATTGGTGCTGCGGTTGCGTTAACCGTGGCGGCGAGTTTGGTTGGTTGGTTTTCGATTGAGCGGGTGGGCGATATGCAAGGCCGCGTTAATGAGGGCAGCGTTCCTGCTATGGCTATCGCTTTCTCTGCGGCTCAACATAGCGCCGAGTTGGTAGCTGCCGCGCCGCGCATCACCACGGCCACTCCGCAAGATCTAATGGCTATCTCCAATGATATTGACGATACATATGCTGCTTTTGACGCACAGTTGGTGACTTTGGAAGCAAATGCTACTAAACCCGGCCAAAATCAGCTTGTTCGTGGGCTTGGCGTGACTTTGCGGTCGCAACTTGACGCGATTGAGATGAACCGTGAGGAACTTTTTCGCTTGGCCGAGGTGAAGTTAGGGTTACAGACTGAGCTCGACGAGTTGCGCGCGGAGATTGATGCTGTCATTATTCCTGCCCTAGACAATCAGTTTTTTTATCTCGCCACCGGCTATGAAGAGTTAGGGTTGCCGCCGAGCGCTCGCAGCGAACATCTCTCCGACCAAGAACTTCGTAGTTACCGTTTCTTGGCTGAATTGCAGACCAACGCGAATATTTCTACGCAGCTTGTAGCTCGTGCTTTTGCATTGTCGGATTCGAGTGCGATTGAACCGCTGCGAGAACGTTTCGAGGCGGCGGCGCGGCGCATTCAACGCAACATCACCCAGTTAGCCGAGAGTTCCCCGGTGTTGGCTGCTGAGTTTGGCCAGTTGTTTGAAAGGCTGTTGGCTTTGGGCGGTGAGCAGGGTGGATTTGATCTACGCGAAACCGAATTAGAGCTTGTCGCTTCCCAAGACACGTTGTTGGAGCGCAGTCGTGCGGTTGCGGTGAACTTGCTCAATAACGTGAATTCGTTGGTTGAGGCGGCGGAACTCGATGTTCAAAATGCCACTGATGCTTCCGAACAGGCAATTTCTCGAGGGCGCTTATTGTTGATAGTGATCAGTGCGGTTAGTATCGGCGGTGGTCTGGTCATCATTGTGATGGTGGGTCGGGTGTTGTTGCGCCGTTTGGCTCGACTTTCGGGGTGGATGCGGCGGATGGCGGGAGGCAACTTGGAGGCTACCGCTGATGTGGGAGGCCGAGACGAGATCGCCGAGATGGCCGCAGCGCTTGAAGTTTTCCGCCGCCATGCGCTTGAGGTGCAACGGCTCAATTTGGTAGAGAAGATGGCCGACGAATTGAAAGAAAAGAACGCGCAGATGGAGTTAGTGTTGGCCGACCTGCAACGCGCCCAAGACCAGATCATTATGCGTGAAAAGTTAGCGGCTCTTGGTGAACTCACCGCTGGTGTAGCACACGAAATCAAGAACCCTTTGAACTTCGTGAAAAACTTTTCTGAGGCATCTGAGGAGTTGCTTGAAGAACTTCAAGAACTGTTTGAAGAAATTGATGAAGATTTGTCTGCGGAGCAGAAGTCTTGGTTGGAGGAAATAAAAACTGACCTTAGCGCGAATTTGGAACGGATTCGTTCACACGGCGACCGGGCCAACCGTATCGTCACCGACATGCTCTCCATGGGACGAGATACCGGCGAATGGCAGATGTCTAACATCAACGGATTGTTGGAGGAGCACGCACGCTTGGCATATCACTCGGCTCGTGCGGCTGATTCGGAGTTCCAGCTTGACATTAAGCACGACTTAGCAGACGATGTTGGCGAACTGAGGATTATTCCCAGAGATTTGAGTCGGGTGTTTTTGAATATGGTCGGTAATGCGTGTGACACGACCGACGAGAAACGTCGCCAAGCATTAGCCCTGATTGACCGTGAAACCGAAGACGAGACCTACGCGCCGACCATTTGGCTTGCTACTCGCCGTACTGATGAGCACATAGAGATTCGTATTAGAGACAACGGCAACGGGATTGCCCCAGAAGTGGCTGAGAAGATCTTTAACCCGTTTTTCACTACCAAACCGACCGATCGTGGTACGGGCCTCGGGTTGGCTATCTCCTCTGACATCGTGCGCCAGCATGGGGGGACTATTTCTGTGGATTCTAAGGTCGGTGAATACACCGAGATGTGTATTTCGTTGCCTACGGAGTTGCCAGACGAACCGGCTGGTGTTGTTGCTTCCCCGGTTGATGAGGCCGCGGCCAACTAGGCCGTGGGGGTGTGTCTGTGAGTGCCACTGGCGTTGGCCGTGTTGGCGCGGTTTTGGAGCAGTGTTGGCATCGGGTGCCTGGCGGCACTGCGGGTGCCGCGGTAGCGAGTTTGGGAGCGTTGGCTCAGCGTGGTGATTGGGAAATTGTTGCTGTGTCGGCTTGGCATCGGCATCCGAGCAAACATGCGGAGTTAGCAGACGCACCTTTTGAATTGGCGCATTTGCGTTGGCCGCGTTTGGCGCTTTACGAGGCGTGGCAGCGCCTGCGGTGGCCGGCCTTGCCGTCGATGCGCTGCCATACTGGACGCTTAGGGCACTTAGACATTGTGCATGCGACTGGTGGGGTGGTGCCTCCACCCGGTGATGCTGCGCTGGTGGTTACCATCAACGACTTAGCGTTCTTGCGTTATCCGAATTATTTTCACAAACGTGGCGTGGCTTTTATGACTAGGGCTTTTGACTTGGCGAAAGTTCACGCCGACTTGGTGCTGGTGCCGTCCACATACACGCTGGAGGATTGTGTTGAGCGTGGTTTGGAGGCTGAGCGGATTCGGGTGTTACCTTTGGGGGTCACTGCACGGGCGGTGAGTGAACAAGACCGTGCTGAGGTTCGTGTACGCTATCGCCTTCCTGAGCAGTTTTTGTTGTGGGTCGGGACTAGTGAGCCTCGCAAGAACCTTCGAGCCTTGTTGGCGGCGCTGACCCAATCTGCCAATGATTTGCCGTTGTTGCTTGTTGGCCCGAAAGGTTGGCGAACTGATACCGACGAACTGCTAGCAGATAAAGCTAATGTTCGCCATCTTGGTGAGGTTCCGAAAGCCGATCTTGGGGTTCTTTACGATTTGGCTGATGTGTTCGTTTACCCAAGCCTTATGGAGGGGTTCGGGTTACCGGTCCTTGAGGCAATGGCACAGCGCACTGCGGTGGTAACGAGTGCTGGTACCGCTACCGCGGAGGTGGCTGGGGCTGGCGCGTGGTTAGTTGACCCTAATGATGTTGCTTCGATTGCCGCCGGGATTGATGCGGTTGTTGGAGATAGTGATCTGCGTAAGCGGCTCGCGCATGCGGGTGTGCAGCGTGCTGCGGCGATGTCTTGGGGTAGCGTTGCTGAAGGTTTGGCTGCTGCCTATCGGTTGGTGATGTGATGGTTTCGGTGGTAGCGAATCTGGCTTGGCTGGTGCCTGGTGGGGTAGGTGGTTCCGAAGAATATGCCACTCGTTTGTTGGCTGCGGTGACTCAGCAACAACGTACGCAAGGAGGTCCGTCCTCTGCTGCTTCGGTGTCGTTGCGAGTTGTGGCATCAAAGCGTGTGCATGAGTGTTATCCCTGGATGCAACCCCTTGCGGCTGGCTCCCTGGTTGGCCCGTTGCATTACCGCGGTTTTCGCATCTTGGCTGAATCTACGCAAGTTCACCTAGCTACCCGTGATGCCGATCTTGTGCATCATTTTGGTGGTCGAATGCCGGCTGTGCGGAACCCTAATGCGTTGCTGACGATCCATGATTTGCAACCTTTAGATATGGCCGCCAATTTCAGTCTCGCCAAAAGAAATTACCTCAAGTGGGCTTTGCAACGTTCTGCCACGGACGCTCGTGTGGTGTGTGCTCCTTCTCATTGGGTAGCTAACTGCGTGGTTGAGCGGTTTGGGATTAGTGACGAGAAGGTGCGTGTTGTGTCATCAACTTGGGACACGCGAGCAAGCCATGATAGTCCGCTCAGTCACCGAGTCTTGCTTGAGCGCTTAGGTGAGGGCCCGATGCTTTTGTATCCGGCGGCGACTCATCCCCACAAGAATCATCTGACTTTGCTTGAGGCAGTGGATCGGTTGGCTTCGCGTTATCCCGACTTAACGGTTGTCTTTACTGGAGGCACGGGCCGTGCAGAGCCCGAGGTGGCACAGCGGATAGGGAGTGCGGCGGTTAGGGTGGAGCGTCTGGGCCGGATAAGTTCGGCGCAGTTGTCGACTTTGATGAAACGGGCTGATCTGGTGGCTTTTCCTTCTCGTTATGAGGGGTTTGGTTTGCCGTTGCTCGAAGCGATGCATGCGGGTACGCCGGTTATAGCGGGCAACAACACGGCTATGCCTGAGGTCGTGGCTGATGCTGGTTTGTTGGTTTCGGCTGATGATGTTGATGGGTGGGTTGATGCGATTGATGCGGTTTTGACCGATAGTGCTTTGGTGGCTCGTTTGAGCGCGGTTGGGCGGTTACGTGCAGAGTGTTTTGCGCCGGCGTTGGTGGCTGAGCGTTTGTTGAGAGTGTGGTCTGAGTGGGCTTAGGCTGACTGGGTGCGTGTTCAGGTTATTTGTCCTCATTTTGAACCAGATATGGCACCAACTGGCTTGGTCATTACCGAAATTGTTCGTGGATTGGTTGCTGCGGGGCATCAAGTTGAGGTGGTTACAGCGTTGCCTTGGTACGCGAACCATAAGGTTGACCCGGCTTGGCGAGGGCGTTTGGCGCGTCATGAGCAAACCGCTTGGGGTTCTATTTCGCGGGTCTATCCGTTCCCTAGCAAAAAGAACAATATTTGGTTGCGGGCTTGTGGTTTTTTAGGTTTCACCGTACTTGCCACGTTCAGTGCGTTGTGGCGTGTCTCGTCGCAGCAACGCAAGCAACCAATCGACCTTGTTTTGGCTATGTCGCCACCGCTAACGCTTGGTATGGCTGGTTGGCTTAGCGCGGGTGTGCGCCGGGTGCCGTTGGTGTTGAATGTGCAAGATGTGTTTCCTGATGTCGGAATTGATGTTGGGGTGATTTCCAACCGTGGTTTGATCCGGTTGCTGCGGGGGTTAGAGCGTTGGATTTACCGCCGTTGCGCTGCTGTGACAGTGCTTTCAGAAGATTTGCGTAGCAACATTGAAACGAAACTCGGTATTCGTTGCAACACATTGGTGCGGGTGATCCCGAATTTTGTGGACACCGAAGCTATCCAACCTCAAACCCGCGATAATGCTTACCGTACCGAGTTTGCTTTGGGCGAGCGCACCGTGGTGATGTATGCCGGCAATCTGGGTTTTTCTCAACCGCTTGAGTTGCTCGTTGAGGCTGCTAGGGAGTTATCGGTGCGTGGTCAGACTGACGATGCAGTGTTCGTGCTGAACGGTGACGGAGCAAGACGCCAAGAACTGGAGTTGCTTGCGGCGGGCCTGCAAAACGTCTTGTTTGTTGATTATCAACCGGTTGAGCGATTGCCTGAAGTGCTTGCTGCTGCCGATGTGCATGTCATTGCGTTGCGGCGTGGTTTGGCGCATTCTTCGGTGCCTTCAAAGTTGTACTCGGTGCTTGCTGCGGGTCGGGCAGTGCTCGCTTCCGTTGATGGCGGCTCGGAAATAGCTGAGGTGGTTTCGTCTCAGCGAGCCGGCATTGTGGTACCACCCGAGGATCAAGAGGCGTTTACTGCGGCCGTGTTGCGATTAGTTAGCTCATTAAAAGCAGATCGTGAGGCGATGGGGTTCGCGGGCCGACAGTTCGTCTTGGGTTGGGTTTCGCCGGAGCGTGTGGCTCACGCTTACGCGTCTCTCTTTGAAGAGTTGCAAAAATCCTAGCGGAAACGGAACTCGGCACCGAGATTGTGTGATTATCCAAGTTCCGACGGCTACTCACACAGTAACCGAGTGCAACAAAAGAAGTTGACAGCATGCGGGCGGTTTGATTCACGGCCTCGGATCGAGCGTTGCCACGGATTTTGTCCGCGCGGCCCACCGGGTTGGAGAATACTTCCCACTCCTCTTCGGGGACGGCGGGGTCGAGGATGTCTGCGACGATTCGAACTTGGTCTCGGTAGCGGCCCCAGATCTCGGGTGTCGGGTTCTCGGCAGCCACGAATTTGGACACGGGTTTGCCGTGCTTCGTGATCACGATCTCCATTCCGTTCTCGTTGACTTCATCCATCAGCGCAAGGCAGCGGTTCTTGAATTCGCCCGCGGATATCGTTCGTTGGACCTGCCTGTTGCTAGGCATTTTGGAACCTCCAAGACTCCGTTGCGTACACGATACGAACACTATAGCTATAGACGCTAGCTATAGACACATGGTCTTGGTTGCCCAACAACGTTACGCGAAGCGAGGCGGTTCGTCTTCACGAACACACCACAACAACAACTGAGATCAACAACCCCCGCGCCCCGTCTTCAAACCCGAAGCGCCATTAATCCTCGGATGGCGCGCCGTTCGTGGTGTTGTTTCCGCTAGCGTTAGGTTTCGTGGCAAAAGCTAATTCATCAAAAAAAGTTCAACGAGCGGCGAAAGCGGCAGCTTCTTCTCGGGGTGCCTCGGAGCGCCGCCAAATCGGTTTTCCGCTTGTGGTTGCCTTGATAGTCATCCTCGGTGTTGGTTTGGTGGTTGCGGCCCGCGGTACCCGTGACCCGGTCACCTCACCGACAACCGCCGACCATTGGCACGCTGCCTACACCATCTACAACTGCGGGCAGCGTATGCCGCATTTTACTGGTTCGAGCGACCCCGATGGCATCCATAGCCACGATGATTCCTTGATCCATGTTCACCCTTTCAACAGTTCCGCCACCGGTGATGATGCTCGTATCGGGGTGCTGTTGGATGCCATGAATGCCGACATAACGGTTGAAGGAATCTTCGCTAACAACGGAGAGTTCTCACCGATCTTGGCCGCAGATGGTTGCAACGGAGAACCCGCAGCGATCAAAGTAGCCCGCTGGAATCTAGGTAGCGCAGATGGGCCGACGATCGTTGAGGTCTTTGAAGACAACTTTAGAAACATTCGATTGTTGGGCGATGGTGAGGGATTCAGTTTTGCTTTGGTGCCGTTGGCTGAAGACCCACCACCACCCGCAGATGACGTGATTGTGTCGCTCTTGGGTGTTGGTACGCAGATTGAGTTTGCGCCTACCACTACGCTTGACCCCAATTCTCCGTTTGATCTCAACACGTTGCCGAACCCAACCGAAGACCCTAGCCAATCGGAAGACCCGAACACACCGACCCCTGTCCCGGCGTATCCGACGATCTCGCCGGAAGAAACTGAACCGGCTACGTCCACGCCAGAAACTACCGTGCCGGCTACGACTGCGCCAGAAACCACTGTCCCGGTTACGACCACATCAACTACCGTCGCACCGTCCTCGCCAGAAACTACCGTCCCGGTTACGTCCACGCCGTGAAAGCCGTAGTGCTTGTTGGCGGCTTTGGCACTAGGTTACGGCCGTTGACACTCACTACCCCAAAACAAATGTTGCCGCTAGTCGACCGGCCCATGATCGAATACGCAATTGGCGCGCTCAAAGGTGGTGGCGTTGATGAGGTAGTTCTTTCACTCGGATACAAAGACGATGCGTTTCGTGCGGCTTACCCGGATGCGCAATGTTGTGGGATTCCACTTAGCTATGCGGTAGAACCAGAACCACTCGACACTGCTGGGGCGATCCGTTTCGCGGCTGATTTTGCGGGTATTGATGAGACCTTCGTGGTGGTAAACGGCGATGTGTTGACCGACCTCGACTTGCCGCAGCTTTGGCAACGCCATCACGAAACCAAAGCGACGGCCACTATTGCGCTAACTCAAGTTGAGGATCCCTCTCGTTATGGTGTGGTGCCCACGGATGCTCAAGGCCAAGTGTTGGGTTTTGTTGAAAAACCTCCTGCCGATACCGCGCCCACGAATTGGATCAATGCCGGTACTTATGTGCTTGAAGCCGCAGTCTTGGATGGTATTGCTAAGGGCCGGCGGGTGTCGATCGAGCGTGAAGTGTTTCCTCGGATCGCTGCTGCGGGTGGCCTTTGGGCGGTGCGTTCTGATGCATACTGGATCGATATTGGCACGCCCGCAACCTACCTGCAAGCCCAGTTAGACCTGATTAGTGGGGTGCGTGGCTCTGCTGCCCCAGCCATTTCTGCTAGCGCACACATTGATCCTGCTGCTCTAGTTCAACGATCGGTGATCATGGCTGATGCTGTTGTTGCTGCGGGGGCGGTAGTGCATGACAGTATCGTTATGGCTGGTGCCAAACTCGCAGCGAATGCTCGCGTTGAGAGTTCGATAGTTGGCACTAACGCGGTGGTGGATCACGATGCGCGGGTTGTGGGTATGTCGCTGGTGGGTGATGGTGTGCTTGTGGGAGCGAACCAGCATCTGGTTGGGGCGAGGCTCCCGGCGAGTAGGCTCCCGGCGAGTAATTGATGACTGTTTTGGTTACTGGAGGTGCTGGTTACGTCGGCTCGCACACTGCGCTAGCGCTGCATGAAGCAGGTCACGACATCGTGTTGGTGGATAACTTTGCGAACTCGTCACCAATGGCGGTTGATGCCACACGCGCACTAGCTAAACCCGAGGTGGCGCGCCTGGATTTTGTGGAAGTTGACTTGTGTGATGCGGAGGCGCTGGCAAATGTTTTCAAAAAATATCGCTTGTCTGCCGTGATACATTTTGCAGCACATAAAGCGGTTGCCGATTCTGTGAACGAACCAGTCAGGTACTATCAGAATAATCTGGGTTCGTTGCTCAACCTGCTCGAAGTTATGGTTGAGTTCGGTGTTGGCATTCTGGTTTATTCGTCTTCGTGCATGGTTTACGGTCAGCCCCTTGCCTTGCCGGTTACCGAGTTAGCGCCGCTGAAACCGGCTAACCCGTATGGCCGAACGAAACTGATGTGTGAGCAGGTCATCGCTGATGTATGCGCGGTGCAACCGCTCGCGGCGATATGTCTGCGTTACTTTAATCCAGTGGGGGCGCACCCGTCGGGTTGTTTGGGTGAAGACCCTAACCAAACGTCTAACAATTTGTTGCCGTTGGTGCTGCAGGTTGCTAGTGGGCGGCGTGAAAAGGTTTTGGTGTTTGGTGACGATTACGATACGGCTGACGGTTCGGGGGTTCGTGACTATGTCCATGTTGTCGACTTGGCTGAGGCGCATGTGTTGGCCTTGGATCGTCTTGCGGCGGGTTATCAAGATGCTATTTCGGTGAATGTCGGTAGTGGCTTTGGCACGAGCGTTTTCGAGTTGATTGATGTGGCTGAGCGGGTTTGTGGGGTGCCGATTAGTTTTGAGGTTTGTGGCCGCCGTAGCGGCGACATTGCCAAGACGTGGGCTGCGACTGATTTAGCGGCTGAGTTTCTTGGCTGGCGTGCCAAGCGAGATGTGAATGACATGGTTGCCGACCATTGGCGTTGGCATTCCCGTAATCCAGATGGTTACGTTGCTTAGTTAACGGAAAAGGTCTTCGCTCGGCGAACGCACGATTTCGCTGCGCACACTACTTTCTCTGAACCATTTGTGTGGTAAGCCCCGCACGATCGCGGCAGGGATGCCCGTGGCTTTGCCCATCACTAGTTCGGTTGCTGCAGCGATTTCATCGACTGTGGCCACTTCGGTCACGAGCAGTTGGCGGCCAAATGTGTCGGTTGAACCCCGCATGTCAACTATGGCGGCGATCCCCGCGCAACCGATGGCAATGTCGGTGAGACCTCGCCGCCAAGGGCGTCCGAAAGTGTCACTGATGATTACGCCCACGCTTACTCCGGTGCGGGCGTGTATTTGTTCTTTGATTCTGCGTGCAGAACGGTCGCTGTCTTTGGGTAAAAGCGCTGCTTGACCTCGTTCAACATTGGAAAGGTCGACACCGGCATTCGCGCAGATGAAACCGTGGGCGGTCTCGCTGATGACTAAGTTGCCTCGCCTTCGCAAGATCCGTACCGATTCGCTTTCCACTATTGGCTTGTGTGACAGCGGGTCTGTTGGTTCTATCGCCACGAGACGGTTTTCGGCTTTAGACACGATCTTTTGCGTTATCACCAGACAATCATGGTTGCGCAGGTCAATATTGGTTGCGAGCAACAACTCGGTTAGGTTGTCGCCGGGTCGTACTTCAGGCATCCCTCGCACGGCGATGATTGCTAAGTCTGGCACGCTGCCTTGAGCGGAGACTTTCATGGATTTTTGCCTGCTTGGTGACATCGCTGTGCCAACGCACGGCTAACTCCTGGCTCGGACATTATGGTGGGCATGACGATGGCGCGCATTTCTAGGGCTTTGATGTCGCGAACATGCTCCGCATCGATGTTGTGAATTATGAGGGTCGCGGCTAAATCTCGGTAACGGCGTGCGACCCCAACCACGGTTGCTTCTTCGCCTAACTCTTTGAGCATGCGGTCGGCTGGCCCTTTGAGCGCTCGGCCACCGATGATGGGCGACACCGCAACATTACGCGCGCGGCGTCTTTTTATTGCATTCTTGATACCGGGTACGGCGAGTATGGGTTGGATTGATGCCACTGGGTTGCTTGGCGCGATCACTAAGGTTTCGGCATCTTCGATCGCCTTGATTACTTGCGGTGTTGGGGTTGCGTGCGGCGCGCCCGAGAAACGTAATGCGCTTATTGGCACGTTGTGCGCCATTCGCACAAAGTATTCTTGAAATCCGACTTCTTGGCCCGACCGAAGCGTGACTTTTGTTTCTACTGGGTCGTTGGTGACTGGCAACAGTGTTGCTTTGATGCCCCAAGCGTTGGTTATTTCTGCGGTGACTTCTGTTAATGTGGCACCTTCGTTGAGGCGTTGCGTGCGGTATAGGTGGGTTCCTAAGTCTTGGTCGCCTAAAGAAAACCAGTCGTGCCCGCCGTAGCGACTTAGGGATTTCATGGCGGTGAATGTTTCGTTGGTGAGGCCCCATCCTCGGTGAGGGTCGATTTGGCGGGCGAGCGTGTAGGTGCAGGTGTCGAGGTCGGGGCAGATGCGCAGGCCGTGCAGGGTTATGTCGTCGGCCACGTTGACGATGGCGGTGACCTCTTTGGGGTCCAACGCGGTTATCGCGCCTTGCAGGTATCTAGCCGCGCCGACCCCTCCGGCCAGAACGGTGTGTTTCAAGCCAGGCTCCGCAGGCGGCCTTGGAGCAGGTCTAAGTCGGCATCAACCATGAGTTTCACGAGGTCGGCGAAGGGTGTTTCGGGTTTCCAGCCGAGGTCGTTTTCGGCTTGTTGGGAATCGCCCACTAGTAGGTCGACTTCTGCGGGTCTCATGAACGTTTCGTCTACTACTACGTGATCCTGCCAAGATAAACCTACGTGGTCGAAAGCGTGTTGGCAGAATTCACGAACGGAATGTGTTTCGCCGGTGCAGATAACGTAATCTTTTGGTTCGTCTTGTTGTAACATGCGCCACATGGCATCCACGTAGTCTGCGGCGAATCCCCAGTCTCGTTTGGCGTCAAGGTTCCCTAAGCGCAGTTCGGTGGCTTGCCCGAGTTTTATTTGAGCTACCGCGTGGCTTATTTTGCGGGTAACAAACTCCATTCCACGGCGCGGGCTTTCATGGTTGAAAAGTATTCCTGAGGTGGTGTGCAGGTCGTAACTTTCGCGGTAGTTGACCGTTATCCAATGCCCGTATACTTTGGCGACTCCGTATGGGCTGCGCGGGTAAAAGGGTGTCGTTTCGGTTTGGGGAACTTCGCTGACTTTGCCGAACATTTCTGATGAACTGGCTTGGTAAAAGCGTATTTCAGGATCGACTAGTCTGATAGCGTCAAGTAGCCGTGTGACACCTAATGCGGTGGTTTCCCCGGTGAGAACCGGCTGCCTAAACGATGTTTGCACAAACGACTGCGCCGCGAGGTTGTATATTTCGTGTGGTTGGTGGGTGCGCAGGATTTCTATCATGGACGCTTCGTCTAGCAGGTCGCCCGAAACTAACTTGACTTGGTCTTGAATATGCGCGATGCGTTCGAAGTTGACGGTGCTTGAGCGCCGTACCATACCGATCACGTCGCAACCTTTGGTCAAAAGTAGTTCTGCGAGGTATGAGCCGTCTTGCCCAGTGATACCGGTGATGAGGACTCGTTTGTTCATTTGATTCCGATCCTTTGCTCCATTAGGTGCGGTTTGGGGGTTTTGTGCTTTTTGGGTTAGACCGCCAGTATGCAAGTAGGTCACTTAGGGTGACCCCGAGGGGGATTCGTGGCGCCCAGCCGACGTCGGTGCGTATCTTGGTGTTGTCGCCGCGGAGCACTTTGAGGTCTACAGGTCGTAGCAGTTTAGGGTCAAATTGCAGTGTCATTGGGAAATCCGCTAGACGAACGAGTTGTTCGGCAATTTCTTGAATGGTGCGGTCGCGACCGGAACAGACGTGGTAGGTCTCACCGGGTGTGCCGTCTTGGGCGAGCATGCGGTAGGCGCGTACCACGTCTCGAACATCGGTGAAGTCTCGCCGCGCTTCAAGATTGCCGACTAAGACTGTGGTTGTTCCATCGCGTTCGTTGGCGGCGATGCGGCTTGCGAGGGCGGATGCCACGAAGCGGTCGGATTGTCCTGGGCCGAGATGGTTGAAACTGCGTGCGAGCACGATTTCTAGGTCGTGCGCTAAGTATGCTTGCGTGTAGATAGCTTCGGCTGCTGCCTTACTGGCTGCATAAGGGCTGATAGGGCGTAGTGGTGTGGTTTCGGGAAGTCCCACGGTGCGGCGGCGGTGACGGGGCAATTTCACGGGGCCGTAAATGTCGGCGCTGGTGACCCCAAGTAGTCTGCTTGCGCCCGCAAAGCGCGCCGCGTCACACACGTTGAGGGTGCCTTCAACGTTGACTCGCAATGTTTCAACAGGTTTATCCCACGATTTGTGTACATCGGCTTGGGCTGCGAGGTGGTAGATGACATCGGGTTTCGCTCTTGTGACCGCGTTGATGATGGCTAGGCGGTCCAAGATGTCGACGGTCGATTCAATGACAGTATCGCCGTTGCTGTTCAAGTGGGCAACAAGGTGATTCCCAACAAAACCACTGGCCCCAGTCACAAATGCACGCATTGTTTTCAACTCTACCTGTAAAGTTGTGGTATCGGCGCGTGTGAAGGATTTTCTAATGCTGCAACAGTCACCTACCCCCCCCCCCCCCCCCCCCCCCATTCACTGGGGTGGACGGGCACGCGAGCATACAATGGTCATGGGTTCATTGTGTTGGCCCTAAGAGTTCTTCTACAGCATCTCGAACTTGGCGGTCTCGGTCGAAGCGTGCCCGTTCGTATGCGGCTTCCACTTCGGGGCCTTCAAATGCGGCGAGGGCTATCACGGCGCGTCGCCGGACAGTTACCTTGTCGCGAGTGGCCTGCAGCAGTGCGGGCAAACCTCGCCGGTCACCAATCGCTCCGAGCGCGGCAACGGCGCTTTCGCGCACCAACGGGTCGGCGTGTTCACGCACAACTTCGGAAAGCCGCGCAATGATCGTCTTACTATCAACTTGGCGTTCACCCAAAGCCCAAGCCGCGCACTCAACAACCATCGGGTCGTCATCACTAAGCATTGGTTCCAGCGGTGGTTGCGAGTATCTAGATGCCACCTCAAGCGCAGCAATTCGCACTCGGGGATCGCCGTCTGCTAAAGCATCTTCAAGCGCTTGTTCAACAAATTCGCAGCTAACCTGCTGCGTGGCTTCAAGCTTCGCTAAGGCACGCATGGCGGCGATTCGCACCTTGGGGTCGGTATCGTGCCATAATGCTATGACCCTGTCGGTATCGCCGCAAAAACCAGCGATAGCAGCAGCGCGCCGGCGCTGTGGTGCATCTAGGCTGCCGTGGTTCAAGATATTGCGTTCTCCAGCAGAAAGGCAAGCCCTACCACGACAACGCCCACCACGATCGCCACAGCAACACCTAAGCCCACCACGATCGCGACCAACACCACTAGGGAACGCAAACGTTGCCACCAACGCACGTATGCTTTCGGCCCAACCACTGGCTTGGCCAAACCTTTTGGCAAGATACCCAAACCGCGCAGCGCACGCACCAGCATCTGTTTGGTTGCGCGGTTCGAAGTTTGTGTTTCGTGTGTGGTGTGGTACTTTGCAGAGGCACCTCGGTTTTGCTGCCCTTCAATACTGTCGGAGACGGTCATATGCAACTAGCGGCCTTAGAGTTGATTATGGAAGCTTGACCGAACACGATCAAGATGGTCGGGACAAAAGAGTCTGTGTTGATATTACCCCACGCTAACGATACCCACGATGCTGGCACGCCAACCGAGAAGCAACAGCAGCGTCGTTCAGGCAAGCTCAGGTGGCTGCTTCGCGGTGCCTTGAGCGTGCTCGTGGTGTTGATATTGTTGTGCGTTTCGTTAATCGTCCCAGCAAAGACTTTCGCCCAGATCATCCCCGGCCAAGCACTAATCGACAGAGGTGCGGCGGTTTCTAGGCCCGGTTCGGCTCAGTCGGTGGTGGATAGAGTCAGCATTTCTGGCCACCAACAGTATCCACCAGCAGGCGATTTCTTGTTCACCACTGTTTCGATTGATGTTGATGTGTCGGTCTTCGATTGGCTTGAGGCTGAGGTCAACAAAGATGCCGAGTTGCATCCACTGGTCAATATTTTGGGCGATCAAACCCCGCAAGAAAGCCGCACCCGCAACCGTGAATTGATGCGCCGTTCTAAAGAGGATGCGGTGCTTGCGGCGCTTGAGTTTTTGGGTGTGCCGATTGTGGAGACGGGGGTGGGTTTTGGTGCGGTAATTGCTGATAGCCCAGCGCATAATCGGCTACTCGTTGGTGACGTGATCGTGGGCGTTGACGACGCACCGGTCACCTCGTTGGCATCGTTGCGCCGCGAGCTTGCCCTGAAAGTGCCTGGCCAGGTAGGGATCGTTACCGTGGAGGCCGCCGATACAGGGCAATTGACTCATGTGACTATTGTGTGGGGTTCTCACCCACAAGGCGCTGAAGGTGCCTATCTCGGTATCGGTGAGATTGTGCCGAGGTTAACCGATGAGACGCTGGGGATTGATGTCAGCATAGACACTGGTTCAACTGGCGGCCCCTCAGCCGGGCTTGCCTTCACGCTAGCTATTATCGATTTGTTGACCCCGGGTGAGCTCACCGGCAATAACCGCGTTGCGGTGACGGGGCAGATTTTCGTGGGGGGTGTGGTAGGCAACGTTGGTGGAGTGGCTCAAAAGACGGTTGCGGCTCGTTCGGCTGGGGCGACAGCTTTTATCGTCCCGGCTGACCTCGTGGAAGTCGCCGAACTCTACGCTAGCGACATGGCGATTTTTGGTGTGTCGACCCTTGATGAGGCGATTGAGGTGTTAGGTGCCTTGGGCGGCGACACCGACAATCTGAGCTTGCGGCTTGAACCTTCAAGCTAGGCAACCCAAGCGAACTTTTCAAGGCTTTCATTTGCGGAGTATCCCCCAATATGCTGCCGTGCCTTCTACTATACTTAACGTGACCGATTTGAACACGACCGAGTTGCCCGCCACCGCGCCACAGAATCCGCCTTTCAACACTAGTAGCGCAGATATCAAGGCACTAGATCCGAACATTTTGGAAGCAAAATCGTTCGCGATTACTAGACGGGGTTTCGATCCGTCTGAGGTACGTACTCAACTCCAGTTGGCGGCTACCGAAATTCGCCGGTTGCAACGTCTTTGCGGCGAGTTGACAGGCAGGTTGAATGAGTTAGCAAACACCAACCCTCCCGAGGTTGATGTGCGCCAAGCGAGCGAACTTTTGGGTTCTGAGATTGGCAGCGTGCTTGAAGCTGCACATGATGCAGCGCAGGAGCGGTTGCGTCGGGCGGAAAGCGATGCTGCGAAAATCAAAAATGACGCACAAGGTGCCGCTACCGCCGCTTTAACCGATGCCCAAACACAAGCGGAACGGTTGACTGACACGGCAAAGGCTCAAGCGCAAGAGATTATTGAGGCGGCGCAAACTCAGGCTGAGGAGATTATTGAGCGTGGCCGTGTGCAGGGCAAAGATATGGTGCAGGAGGCGCAGTTGGTGCGGGAGCGCATGTTGCGTGATCTTGCTAGGAAACGGCAGACGGGTCGCACGCAGGTTGAACAGCTAAGGGCGGGGCGGGATCGGCTTTTGGATGCATTGACAACGGTGCAGACGAGCCTGGATGCTGCGATTGAAGATTTGGTAACGTCTGTTCCAGAGGCTCGTAGCGCTGCGAACCGTGCCGGACTGCGGATTTCTTCGGAGCCCGCTCCGACTGTCGATGATCTTGAAGCGGAGATTGAGGCGGCTCGTTTGGTTGGGCATCCGTTCGTTGCTCCTGCGGCGGTTTCGGAAACCTCTCTGCCTGGTCCGATTAACGACACCTTCACGACCGGTGAGATGGAAGCGCTAGACCATTTGGATTCTCTAACCCCACCGACTACAGATGCCGAACCACCAAGCGAACCTACAGGAGTGACCGAACGCAAGTCGGTTCGAGTACCCGAGGCGGGGTCTGCGAGGTGGTGTGTCTGAGAGCGATTCGGGTCGGGGGGCGGGTGGGGTGGGGGAGATGGAAGCCGAACGAGAGCCTGTGGTTGTGGACGCGAGCGAGCCGGTTCGGGTGCCGGAGGCACTGTCCGAGAGCGAACCGGTTCGAGTACCCGAGGCGGCGGCCGAGAGCAAGTCGGGCGGTGTGCTAGGTGGTGTGTCTGAGAGCGATTCGGGTCGGGTGTCGGGTGGGGTGGTGGAGATGGAAGCCGAACGAGAGCCTGTGGTTGTGGACGCGAGTGAGCCGGTTCGGGTGCCGGAGGCACTGGCCGAGAGCGAACCGGTTCGAGTACCCGAGGCGGTGGCCGAGAGCAAGTCGGTTCGGGTGCCTGAGGGCAGGATTGATGGTTCCGTGGATGGTTCGATAGATGATGTTGAAACTGCCGCCAAGAACCTCGTGCTCAGCGCCGAGAATGTGTTTGCGAAGTTGCGTTCGGCAGGCAAGGAGCAGCCGTCTTCGCAATCGCAAACGAACATTCGGCTATCCGACACCACAACCGCGGTGCCGCCCGACACCACAACCGATTCTGCGCTGTTGCTTCGCAAGCAAGCGGCTGCTGGTGCGGCGAGGGCGATGAAGAAGGTGCTTGTTGAAGAGCAGGGGGAGTTGCTAGACGCAATCCGCATTTCGGGTGGCGCAGCTATGACTAAGCGAACCAGACAACCACGCCACCACAGCTACGAGCAAGCCGCGCTCACAGCCCTAAAAGAGCAAGCTTCCGCTCTTGGTGCTTCATCTGACCTGGATTTGGCTCCGGCCTTAGACAACATTGCGCAGATAGCGCTTGAGCCGATGAACCGCCGTCTGCTCACGATTAGCAACGATGCGCTTGGTGAAGAGGAGTTATCTGATGCGGTTCGTGCGTTGTACCGTGAGGTGCGCTCTAGGCATCTCAATGATGCGGCTTTGGCAGCTTCGGTTACCGTTGATGGCCTTGTCCAGATTGCCAAAGCCCGCCGCGCCGCAGCGAACGGGCTTGATGCTGAACCGAAGGTGCGGTGGGTGGTTGACCCGAATGGTGCCTGCGGTGCGGAGTGTGCGGATAATGCTCTTGCCGGCGATGTGCATGCTGGCAACGAGTTCCCCACGGGTGACCGCTACCCGCCGGCCCACCCAAGATGCACATGTCGGCTCACGGTGACATAGCCGCGAAACGGAAATGGCACGCTAGCCTTCGCAGCAATGTCCGATCTTGATGATATAACCAACCCGAGTTCCCAAAGCCGCGGCCGAGGTGGCGGTACCAGCACAAACAACCCTAAGTCTAGGCAAACCTTCAACCCTCGACGTGGCCCGTTTCGGCGCAATGGGAGGTTCATCGTTGTCGGGCTATTGGCGATCCTGCTTTTCGCTCTTTTTTCGTTTCGGGGGGTAGCGAGTTTCTACACTGATTATCTGTGGTTTGATGCGCTGAACTTGGCCTCGGTCTGGAGCCAAGTGTTGGGTGCGAAGATAGTCCTGACGCTTATTTTCGCGACCGTGTTCTTTGCGCTGATGTGGTTGAACCTCTGGATCGCTGATCGTGCCGCCCCGAAGTATAGGCCGCCGGGCCCGGAAGAAGATTTGGTTTCTCGTTACCATGAAATTGTCGGTAACCGCTATTTTCTGGTGCGGACTGCGGTGTCGCTTGCGTTCGCAGCGATTGCTTCGGCGGGTGTGCCGGCGCAGTGGGAGACTTGGCTGCTGTTCGTTAACTCTAAGAGCTTCGGTGTTGAAGATCCTCAGTTCAATACCGACATTAGTTTTTATGTTTTCCGGTTGCCTTTTTTGAGTTATGTGGTGGGTTGGGCGTTTGCGGCGTTGGTGTTGATGTTGATCGTTACGAGCGTTGCACATTATTTGAACGGGTCGGTGCGGGTCGGTGTGAGCGGGCTGTCAGGAGAGCGTGCGAGACCGATTGTGAAGGTGCATTTGTCGGCGATTTTGGCGGTGCTTGCTTTGGTGAAAGCAGCCGATTATTGGCTTGCTCGTTATGAACTCACTACGTCCACACGTGGTGTGCTTGATGGAGCCTTTTACACGGATGTGAATGCGCAACTGCCTGCTTTGTATTTGTTGCTGGCGATTTCTTTGTGTGCGGTGGTTCTTTTGGTGGTGAATTTGTGGCGGCGTGGTTGGACTTTGCCGGTGTTGGCAGTCGGTTTGTGGGCGTTTGTGGCGATTGTGGTGGGCGGTTTGTATCCGGCGTTTGTGCAGCGGTTTCAGGTTGATCCGAATGAGACTGCTCGTGAGGCGGGTTTCGCGCAACGCAATATTAATGCTACGCGTGAGGCGTTCGGTCTGACACAGATGCAGATTAACGCGTTTGAATATACGGAGCAGTTGACCCCTCAGCAGATTCGCGATAATGCTGTCACGGTTCGGAACGCTCGGGTGCTTGATCCGGTAACGGTTCATCCGACTTTTGAGCGTTTTCAGGCGGAACGGGGTTTTTATCGGTTCTTGGGGCAGGATGCTTTGCCGGGTACGGGTGCGATTGAGCCGACTTTGGATACGGATCGTTATGTGGTGGATGGTCAGTTGCG
Organism: Acidimicrobiia bacterium; assembly: GCA_024421095.1. Taxonomy (GTDB): domain Bacteria; phylum Actinomycetota; class Acidimicrobiia; order Acidimicrobiales; family Aldehydirespiratoraceae; genus VXYK01. The sequence continues at coordinate 7,549 of JAHQYM010000014.1, read as the reverse complement.
GCAGGTGATTTTGGGGGCTCGTGAGTTGGGTGGCGAGACTGAGGCGAATTGGGAACGCCGTCATGTTCGTGTGACTCATGGGTATGGCTTGGCGATGGCATCGGCGAATGCCACTACTGCCGAGGGTCGCCCCGATTTTTTGGTGTCGACGATTACGAATGATGTGGATGATTCGATTGACTTGGATTTTGGTGTCCCGCAGATTTATCACGGTGAGGATATGGGTGGTTACGCGTTGGTGGGTGCTTCGGTGGATGAGGTGGATTATGTGGCTAACGACGGCGGCGATGTGTTAGGCAATTATCAGGGCACGGCTGGGGTTGGTTTAGGGGGCATTGTGCGTCAATTTGCCTTCGCCTTGCGGTTTGGTCAGATTGAGCCGTTAATTTCGAATTTTATTGATGACGACACGAGGGTGATATATGTTCGGGATGTGCGTGAGCGGGTTGAGAAGTTGGCTCCGTTTTTGCATTTCGATAGTGACGTGTATCCAGTGGTTGTGGACGGCCGTGTTCAGTATGTGATTGACGCGTACACCACCACCGACAAATATCCGTATTCGCAGCGTTCGGAGAATGATTTGTTGACGGGGGGCGGTTTGGCGGGCCCGAGTTTCAATTATGTGAGGAACTCGGTGAAGGCAGTGGTGGATGCTTACCACGGGGATGTGACGTTTTATGTGATGCCGGTTGATGATCCGATTGTTGCCGCGTGGCGTTCGGCGTTCCCTTCTTTGTTTAGCGATTTCGCAGAAATGCCGGATGAGCTTCGGGATCATTTGCGTTATCCCCAGGATCTGTTTCGAGTGCAGACGAATATGTATTCGACTTATCAGATTGATGACCCAGTGAGTTTGTTGGTGGGTACGGAGCGTTGGGCGGTAGCGCAGGATCCGGGTCGTTCGGCGACATCGGCGGGTGGTACTGCGGTGCTTTCTACTGATGCCCAGGGAGTGGTAACTTCTCGTGAGCGCCGGGTGAGCCCGTATTATACGCTGCTTCAGTTGCCCGGCGAGCAGGAGCCTTCGTTTGTGACTTTGCGTTCGTTTGTGCCTTTTGATGAGAACGATGATCGTAAGGAACTAGAGGCGTTTATGGTGGGAGAGACCCGTGCCGATGGTTCTTCAAGGTTGGTTACCTATGAACTGACCAATTCCACCGCGCCGGGCCCGGTGTTGGTGGCTTCGGGTATCGCGCAAACTCAGGAAATTACTACGCAGCTAACTTTGCTTGATCAGGTGGGGTCGCAGGTTGATTTTAGCGATTTGGTGTTGCTGCCGATTGACAATTCGATTTTGTGGGTGCGTTCGTTGTATGTGTCGGCTGAGGGTACGAGCGTGCCGAACCTTGAGTTTGTGATCGCGGCGATTGTTGGTGAGACCCAACAGATCGGTATTGGCCGTAATTTGAATGAGGCTTTGCAACAGATTTTCCCGGGTGAAGATTTCTCAGATGTGGTTGGTTTGGCGGTTGGTGATGTGAACGGTTCGGCGGTTGCGGTTGGTGATGTTGGAGGGCAACCTGCTGTTGCTGGCGACAGCGACGCGCAAACCTCTGAGGGCACCGATGTGGTAACTGAGCTTGATGCAACGCTGCCCACTGATTTGCAGGAATTGCTGACCGAACTTGATCGCCAGTTCCGTTTGTCGCAGGAGGCTTTGGCGGCAGAACCACCTCGTCGTGGTGATTGGGCGGCCGCCCAAGATCGTATTGATGAGTTGTTGGGGCAGTTCCGAGCCCTGAATCTGCCTTCAAACGGGGGTCCGTAGAGTTACTCCACGCGCTTGTGGGGGTTGGGCCGGGCGCCGCGGCGGTTGGTGTGGGGTCGGTCGCTGGGTAACTGATACCGGTGCCCAGAGAACTCGCAGAACATAGTTTATGTTCTGACTTGTTTTCTGTACAGTTTGACTATGATCACCACCAGCACCACCACCACTATGACCACCACCAGCAACACAGCGCCTTTGACTGATGCCCGTAGTCGCCTGAGCGAGATTGTCGACGAGGTCGAGTCCACCGGGGCCGAGTTCGTCATCACCAAGCACGGCCGCCCCGCAGCTGTGATTGTCGGGCACGAAGACTATGAATCACTGATCGAGACGCTCAACATCCTTGCCGACAGCGACACTATGGACGCTATCGCTGAAGCCGAGGCTGACCTCGCCGCCGGAGACCTCGTTCCGCTCGATTGATCAAGATCGTGCCCAAACTAACCGCCAGAGCAAAAAAGGACCTTGATGGGTTGCCTCCGGCGCTCTCGCAAAAGGCACGCGAACTCATCAGGCGACTCGACGACGAACCTGGACTAGGGAAAAAACTCAAAGGCCAACTGCGGGGCCGGCGTTCCACACCCCTCGGGCGCTCCCATCGCATAATTTACACAACCCGAGACGGTAATATTGTCGTGCTCACGATCGGCGCTAGGAAGGATGTCTACCGATGATAGAATTCGATTTACCGTATTCTCGCCGTATTCGCGGAGCGCCCGAAGTAGCAACTCCCGCTCCCTCGAATCTAGGGGAAGATCACGGTTGGGTTTGCTCTTGTTTAACGCGATGCGATCAAGTAGCCCATGCGGCCCGACTTGTAGTCGTCGAATGCAGTGGTGATTTCCTCGGCTGTGTTCATCACGAATCCGTCATGCATAGCAACCTGTTCGCCGATTGGTTCTCCGCACATCAAAAGCAGTTCACCGCCCGTTTCGCTGGTTACCGAAATGGTCTTACCGTCATGATGGAAAACTGGTGTGTCGCCTCCTTCTAAGGTGTGGCCATTATTCGTCACCGTGCCGGCGACCACGGTGAACGCGGCATTCCATGCAACTGGAACTGGGATACTCACGCGGCCACCGGCAGCTATGGTCACATGGGCTACGAGAACCTGGGTCGGCATCGGGGCTGGGCCGGATTGGCTTTCCAAGTCACCGGCATAAAGGCGCACGAGAGAACCTTGCCCAAGCGACGAAAGTTCGGGAATCGTGTCGGCCGTAACCGCGTGGTGCTCGGGTGGGTTCATCTTGAACTTGGCGGGCATGTTGATCCAGAGTTGGGCCATGTGGAACACTCCTTGGTTGTCACCCTTGAGAACCTCTTCGTGAAGGGCTCCAGAACCGGAGACGAGCCATTGCATCCCACCAGAGATAACGGTGCGGTCATTCCCGAGTGAGTCTCGGTGCATAATCAGACCGGAGAACAACAGACTGACAGCCTGAACGCCGCGATGAGGGTGCGGGCCGACATATATCTCTTGTGATCCGAGGTTCCGGGGGGTGCCTGTGTCGAGGAACACGAAGGGGTCGATGGCAGGCAATTCTTTTGTGGGGAACGGGTGCAGGATTCCTGATCCGGGTTGTGGTTTAGCACCGGTGAGCGATTTTATCGTTCGGTTGGTCATTGGCAATTGCTCCTTTTGTGGTATTGAGTTGTTGGTTATAGCGGCTGAATATCGCGGAGTTGCGAAGTGCGCTTCAGCCGTGAGGAACGCTTTTGGGCAGGTGTTCGTTCATGATGTCAACGAAACCGCTGATGTCATAAGATGCTAAGCGTCCGAGTTCGGCCATCACGGCTTCCCAGGTGACTGGGATTGCGCCAGCTTGTAGCAGACGTTGCATACCCCGCTCGTGGGCATCGGGTGTGGTGCCGCCGGAGACATCGGCGAGAGCGTAGATCTCGTAGCCTTCCAATAACATGTCGAGCGCTGGGTAGACGAGGCAGACTTCGGTCCATAGTGCCGCCATGATGATTTTGTTGCGGCCTGTTGCTTCTATCGCGGTTCGGAACTCTGCGGAGTCCCAAGCGTCCACGGTATTGCGGTCGATCGGGGTGATGTCTGGCAGGATGTCCGACAGCTCAGGGATTGTGGGTTGTTGGAAGCCCGCATCCACACCAACTGTCGACAATACGACCGGCAGGCCATACATCCGGGCGACCTTAGCCATAGCCACCACATTGTTGCGCAGCACTTCGTGGTTGATCGAGTGGGTGCCGTCAATGAGGCTGGGTTGATAGTCAATGAAGACCAGAACGGAATTCTCAACCGTAAGTAGGTGATCGGTTTGGGGATCTCGGGAATGTGTTGTTGCCATGATTGCTCCTTGATTAGTTGCGTAAACAAATGTTGCTTACGCAACTAATATACGTGCTTGGGCAATAGTTGTCAACACACCTATACTGTGACTTATGACACAACAACCTAAACCCACTAGCATATTAGCTCCTGAGACCCTAAGGGTGTCTGGTGCCTTGCTCGCAACCCAGATAGCGGTAGGCAGGCTGATAGACACCGAAGCGGTCGCTCCCACTGGCCATGACCCGACCACCCTAGACTTGCTCGTGCGCCTCGACGAGGCCCCTGACCACCGCCTCCGAGCGGTCGATCTCAGCCGCCAACTTCTAATGAGTCCGAGTCACATCTCCCGCAGAGTTGACAGGGCTGAAACGCTCGGACTTGTTGAACGGAACGCAGACCCGGATGATCGCCGAGCATCACAAGTGGCCCTCACCACCGCGGGTCGCAAAGTCCTCCAACAATTCGCTCCACGCATGGAATCGGTCATTGATCGAGCCATCGGCCAGACCCTCTCTGATGCCGAGGCCGACACACTCATCGAGTTACTCAACCGCATTCAAAAGGCAGCCTCAGAACCCCTCTTGGGACAGCAAACCAGCTCTTCAAGTACTGCGAACTGACTTAGTTTCGCTGCTCATCGTGGAGAGCCGTTGGGTTCCTACTGCGATTTGATCGACTTCAACAACAACGGTTCGTGATTTTTTCCCTTGATTTCGGAACCTCATTGCTTTGGGTTATTGATTTGAAGCCACTACCCAAAACGTTGCGTCTTGATTGTCGGCTAGTTGCGCGAATCTTCCAGGTGCTCGATCCATCGCGGGTACAACCACTTTCCCGCCGAGGCCTACGCATTCGTTGACTATGGTTTCGCAGTCATCGACTAAGAAATACACGGCCCAATGGCTAGGTGTCCCGTCAGGAGTGGGAGCGATACTTCCGACGATGTGATCGCCTTGGCGGATCCCGGTTAGATCCGCTTCTCTTAAATCGGCGCGTTCCCAACCAAATAAAGATGAGAAGAAGGTGAACGCAGTATCAACATCATTCGTAAGTAACTCGTTCCAACAAAATGTTGCGTGTTCGTTCACGAAATGAGCGCCGAAATGGTCCATAGGCTCCCAAAGTTGCACTACGGCTACGGTCGGATCCGCCACCACTGCCATACGGCCAGCCGATTCAACATCCATAATCGGCCCCATGGCCGTTCCGCCGGCCTCAGAAACTCGGTTGAGCGCGGCTGCTACGTCGTCAACTTTAATGTAGGTCTGCCACATATAGGGAACTCCCATCTCGCTCAAGTCTTGAGGTTGACGCATTAATCCGACTACGGGTCGTTCGTTCTTCAACGCCGACGAGTAAACCACCTCTCCGTCTTTGCTGTCGTCGCTGAAACTCCAACCAAACAACGAAGCGTAAAATTCTTTTGCAACGTCAACATCGCCGGTGCTGAGGTCAACCCAATTGAACACTCCGTGTTCGTAACCCTCTCGTTCGGCCATCAATAAGCCCTCTCAGTTTTTCGAAGCATCCAAGCCTCAATGAATTTGTAATTCTGAGCGAACTTAGCAGGGTCCCGCGGATGATACAAGTCAAATATTGGTTGAATATTTTCCTGTCCAATGATACGGAGTTGCTTGAGTTGTAGTAACGGATTCGGTCGTGGAAACGCTCTGGTAGAACCATGCGTGACACCGCAACGCGGAACTGTCAGCAACATCAGGCGCGGACCGTCACCCCACTGACTCCACCCCAAAACGCGAAGAGCAACCAAGGTTCTTCATGTCTGAGGGTGGAGTGGGCATGTGTGTGAGTTGTGGGACCGTCATGTGTCGGGGTGTAGTCTTCTAGGGTCGGTGTTGACATTCAGTTGAGTGGCTGGAGGGTTGGTGTGGAAGTTGCTCCTGTGGATGGGTGACCGACCCATCACCGGTGCCCATGGCAGCATCAATACCGATGTGTGTGACCATTGTTCGGTGTTGGTTGGTGCATCCACGGGCTTTTCGGGACGAATCGGCGACAGGTGGATGGCCAGCGAATTGTGTGGTCTTTAGGAGGTGTCGATGCTGTCGACTGGGTCGTGACGGGTGGTTCGGGTTGTGGGGTTTTGTTTTTTGGTGTTGGAGTTTGTCTGGTTCTTGCGCTGAACTTGCTCACCAGGCGCGAACCCAGGCGCATTCTGGAAAGTTAACTGAGTTGGGTCGCTGGAATCCGATTGAGTCGAGTCTTCGCGGGTTCGAGCACGGTCTGCCCGACCCGATGAGAAAGCCGGAAGCTTCTCTGAAGAAACCACCGAACGCGCTCTTGACAAGGTTTTCGACGAATTGGTTGGGCGCTTGTCTGCTGGGTGGGTTGAGGGCTCACTCACCGAAACGTCTAAGGAGTCACCGGGCCCGCTGGTTGACGACCCATGTGGTGAGGTCCTCGCCGACTTATCCGATAAAACGGTCGGGCGCTCACCCGATTGGCGGTTCGGCGGTCTACCTGACGCGGTACTCGCCGGTGTATCCGATAAAACGGTCGGCCGCTTATTTGCTGGGCCGCTCAAGGGCTCACCCACGGAAAGGGTGGGACGCTTGTCGGCCGGGTGGGTTGAGGGTTCATCTGGCAAGGTCCTTGCCGACTTATCCAGCGAGGCAACCGGGTGCTCACCGGATGGGCGGGTTGAGGGTTTGTCTGGTGGGCCTGTCGGACGCTCACCCGACGAGATAGTCGGAGCCTCAGCCTCCGAAGCGGCGGGGGACTCACCTGACGGGTTGGTTGAGGGTTTGTGTGGCGGGGTTGTTGGGCGCTGACCCGATGGTTGGGTCGTGGGCTCACCTAGCGAGTTCCTTGTCGGTTTATCTGACGAAACCACTGGGCGCTCATTTGTGGGGTGGGTTGGGGGTTTGAGGTGGTATTTGCCGGTGTCGGGGTGTTTGTGGACTTGCCAGCCTTCGTCGTGGATTTTGTGGTGGCAGTCGTTGCATACTAATACGAGGTTTTCTAGGTTGGTGGGTCCGTTGTTTGACCACCAAATAATGTGATGCGCTTGACACCACAACGGGTTAGCGCCGCATCCAATGCAGCATTGGTCTCTTGCGATTAACGCGATGCGTTGAGCTTCGGTGGCGGTGCGTAATCGACGACCCAGCCACATGTCTTGGGTTTTCGTGTCGAAGATTGATGGCAACAGGTTCGCTTCCAACGCCAACTTGTGTAGTTCGGTGATTGGTATTGGTGACCCGTCAACCAACCGCCGGTTTTCGAGTTGTTGTTTGAGTACATCGAAATCGGCGATTACTAACAAATCAGTACCCACAGACCGGCCGTCACCGGTGGGTTCGCTAATCAACTCGGCTAACGCGTCGGCCATGCGTTGTTGTGGTGTGGCACGCTTGTTGGGGTCCTCGCGATTCCAGAGTTGTCGTTCTTTGGCGGTCAACGCGGTGGCGATACGCGCTCCGGTGATCTGGTCGAACTCACCTGTCAACACAAACATACCA
>JAHQYM010000138.1 GCA_024421095.1 Acidimicrobiia bacterium | reverse complement strand
GCGTGCCCAACTGTGCTCGGGAGGTGTCAGCAGCCATCGTCGACAGCAGAGTCCAGGCCTCGAAGTGGGTGGCGTCCATGTCTCCGAACAGGGGATAGAAGTGGTCCCAGATCCAGATCGAGTCGACTCCCATGTCGTCGGCGGCCCTCCAGGCGGTGCGCATCTCCTCAACGCTCACGCCCTGCGGCTGAATCTGGATTCCGACCTTCAAAGTTGCTCGATGTTGTGTCATCGGACAGTTCTAGCAGCGATCGCGGGGATCTCCGCAGGCAATTCGTCATTGAGCGGGCCGACCGTGGCAGGCAGCGACGGACCAGGTATCAGACGACGATCGGGAACGCTGGGGGCACAACCGCATCGACGACCGGGTCTACGTCGCCGTTGAACACCGGGAACTGGGGCTCGGCGTTGGAGCGGTAGCGGGTGGTCGAGTGGACCGGGTCCTGGTCGAACTCGGGTATCACGTACTTGCCGAAAACCTCGATCATCTCCAGAGTCTGCACATGAGTGTAGCCCTCGTCGGGGGTGCCGAAGCACACCTGGTCGCATCCCACGTCCTGATAGGCCACCAACTGTTCGCAGACCTCCTCGGGGTTTCCGCAGGCCACCCATATGGGCGGATGCCCCTTGCCGTAGGGCTTGGGCAGGATGTTGTGCGGCTTGGGCACCGAATCTTGGTGAAGGGTAGGGGAGCGTTTGTTGAGGTTGCAAAGAGAGCACTACCTTGAGATCGCGCGCGCGTGGGTCGCAGAAAACCCAGAGAAGGTAGTGCCACTTCTCGAATAGTTGTTCCCGCGTATCCGTGAGTGGGGTTGGTGGGCAAACTCTACGGTGGTTGTTTACCAGATGTGAAATCGCAATGTCACGTCCGAGTGTCTAGATAACTGGCGCTATGGCCTCGTTTGGTACCGCGTCGTTTCAGAAGTTGGCGATCAAGGCGACCGTGTCTTCGTCCTCAAAGGGCTCCTCCGCGAAATCGTGGTGGGCGGTAAATTCCGTTTCCGAATCAAGCGTCACTTCAAGGAGAGCCGAGTTGAAACCTACCCAAACCCAGCATAGTTGCAATGGCGGGTCGGGCGGATGCCTGACCATAACGTTCAAAGATTCTTGGGGCTCTGACCTGGGTGTTTGCGGCCGTTTTCGAGCGTTCCCTGATTTCTCGAGCCTGCGCGTAAACGTGGGATGGGGGTTGTGCGTGGCGGTGCTGCAAATCGCCCACAAATTGTAGGGCGATTGATCCATAAACTGTAGGCTGATAGAATCATAATTTGTCGGCTATTGGACGAATATTCTGTAGGATCAGGCATTGAGCGGTCGCCGACTCGCTCAGCGTGAGGCACCGTGCCGTCACCAGACAAGCGAGGAACCACATCCATGTCAGACACACTTGAACCCGATGATTACCGACCCCGCGTGACCGATTCCGCGGTCGAGAGGGCTTTGGCGGCCATGCCCACAATCGTCATTGAGGGGCCGAAGGGATGCGGCAAGACTTGGACGGGTCGAAAATTCGCGCGAAGCGAGGTGCTGTTCGACCGTGACCTTGATGCCCGCCGATCAGTCTCGATTGTGCCCGGGCTCGTTCTCAACGGTACCGAACCACGTTTGCTCGACGAATGGCAGCTTGCTCCAGACGTCTGGAACCAAGCCCGGCACGCCAGCGACGAGGGTCGGCGGACAGGTCGATTCATCCTGACGGGTTCGGCCGTGCCCGCCGATGACATCACCCGCCACTCCGGTGCCGGACGGATCGCGCGGGTGCTCATGCGTCCGATGTCACTGCTAGAAACCGGCGAGTCCACCGCGGAAGCGTCGATCGGTTCCATGCTTGATGAGGAACCGGTGCGGGCACGACAACCCGAGGCCCAGTTCGCTGATGTGATCGAAGCCCTCTGCCGTGGCGGCTGGCCCCGGTTGCTGGATCAGACCGCATCCGATGCCCGGGTGTTCTTGGACAACTACCTCGGGGAACTGTGCCGCACCGACATCAACGAGGTCGACGGTGTGACCCGCGACCCCGGCGGGGTGGCTCGCCTGATCGCCTCGATCGCCCGCAACGTAGCAACCACGGCGTCGTTCTCGAAACTCGCCGCGGAGGCCGGCGGAGACCGACCATTGAACCGGACGACCGCAACAGAATACCTGCGCTCGCTGGAACGGCTCTTCGTAATCGAAGACGCACCGTGCTGGCGCACGCATCTGCGTTCAAGGGCCACGCTGCGCGCCGCTCCGAAACGACATTTCGTCGATCCGTCGCTTGCGGTGGCCGCTCTCGGCGCGAGCCCCCAACGCCTGCGCTCAGACCTGCGGGCGCTCGGGTTTCTTTTCGAGTCGCTGGTGGTGCGGGACCTGCGCATCTATGCCCAAGCCAACGACGCGGTGCTCTGCCACTACCGCGACAGCGACCACCTCGAAGCGGATGCCGTCATCCAAACGCGAGACGGACGCTGGATAGCTGCTGAGATCAAACTCGGCGGCGACGACAACATCGAACAAGCCGCCCGATCCTTGCTGCGCCTACGCGACAAGGTGGACACCGCTCGCATCGGCGAACCATCAAAACTTCTGATCATCACCGCCACCGGCTACGGATACGACAGACCCGACGGCACCACGGTGGTACCTGTCACCGCTCTCGGCCCCTGACCCCACACACTCCGAAGTCGACCTGGCTGCTCCGCCGGTGACTGTTGTTTCTTGGTGATTCTCCGCGAGGTGCCTCGGGGAGTGCCCTGCTGGCGAATCAACGCAGCGATTCCGGCTCTCACCTGAACCCGGCGACGGCGCGAATTTGCAGCGTTCCACGGCGATGGGAATGATATCGGGTTCTTCGCGTTTTGGGTCGGGGTGGGGAGGGGCGAGGGCCCGTGGTTGCAGGCGCGGGTTCCTCCAGAATCGGTGTTACGGGTAGTCGATTGACTGGAGGATCGGGGTGGCAGTTGACCGTACCGAAATCGGTCACCGACAACGAACAGATCGGGTTGCGCTGCTTGAGGCGGCCAACCGCGCGGTGAGTCGGCGTTTCTTGTTACGCTCACCGCCAGCCACCTCCCGCAGCAGCTGCCGTCTAAGGCTTACTGCGTGCTCCCCCAGGACCACTCAGGGGGCTGCCGCTCGAAACACCCCTAAGACGGACACTCCACTCCGCAACACGCTGCGGCCCTGGTGGTGCTCGGTGCCCTGGTTTCGCCCGAAGGTCTTTGCGAGGAATCGGCCGGCTGAGTGCTTGTGACTCAGCAAGCGTCAAAGCGATGCCTATGCTCACACCCTCGAAGTGTCGAGGGCAAGACGCGCTGGAAGCCGGTCCCAGTCGATGTGCAAAGCGTTGGAGTTTCGGCATCTTGGTGAAGGGCAGGGGGAGCGTTTGTTGAGGTTGCAAAGCGAGCACTACCTTGAGATCGCGCGCGCATGGGTCGCAGAAAACCCAGGGAAGGTAGTGCTACTTCTCAAATAGTTGTTCCCGCGTATCCGTGAGTGGGGTTGGTGGGCATACTCTACGGTGGTTGTTTACTAGATGTGAAATCGCAATGTCAGGTCCGAGTGGTCTAGATAACTGGGTCTATGGCCGCGTTTGGTACGGCGTCGTTTCAGAAGTTGGCGATTAAGGCGACTGTGTCTTCGTCCACAGCGGGGTAGCGTTGCGATGATGTCGATCGAGTCGGTGGGACAGATTCCCTTTGAGCGCGATGATTTCTCGGCGGTTGTTGCGGCCATGGCTGAGATTGCTTTTGATGCAGACACCGACGGGTGGGTCAACATCGGGCCGCTGCTTACCGTTGAAAAGGTGGCGCAGGTACCAACTCGTAACGGGCTCGGGTCGGGGACCAGCCGTGGCGATGGGGACTTGGATATCAGCGCCCCGCGTTGGCCGGTCGAGGGTTGCGCAGGTTGGTGTTGAGCATAACCAAGGGCCCAATGCGCTGCAACGACTGCGTGAGGCCGGCCTGGAGTTGCCTGAGGGGTGGGTCAAGCGCCAAGACCATGCGAAGCATGGTGTGGTGGTCGAAATCGGTGGCGATGTCGAGTTGGCGGCGGTGGTCGGTTGGCTGGTCGAAGCGGTGACGATCTTGACATCTGATATTGCTGTGGGTGATCGTTTCGACGCGCACGTGTTTCGCTCGGTTTGATTCGCTTTTAGTGGGTTTGGGTCGCGGTGATGGCTTCGACAATCAATTTGATTACCGCGTTGGCATTGACCGTGCGTAGAACGAGTGTGTTGTGGTTTTCTGCGATTGAGGGACGGTTGTCAACGACGGTCATCCCTCGGGTGTGCGTGCCGGTGAGTTCAATGTTCACCGGTCGGCGGTCGCCGTTGAACAGGTGTGGATGAGTGACTGTGAGCACGGCGCAGGCATCGTGGATCGGTGCCCCGGTCCAGCCCCTCAACTCGTGAGAGCGGTTGATCGCGTATTCGAGTAGGTCTGCTGCGAGGGTCGCCTTGGGGGTGTTGGCTTGGCGCATCTGCGTTACTTGATCGGTTCCGAGCAGCACCTGTTGGGTGACATCAAGCCCAACCATGGTGACGTCTCTTCCCAGTCGGAACACAATGTCGGCGGCTTCGGGATCGGCCCAGATGTTGAACTCTGCGGCAGCGGTGACGTTTCCGCCCACTACCGCACCGCCCATGATGGTTAGCCCGCTCAACCGGTCGGGTAAGGTGGCATCTCGTTGTAGTGCTTCAGCGATGTTGGTGAGAGGCCCGACCGCCACGAGGTGAACGTCTTTGATGCGATTGCTGGTCTCAAGGATGAACCCGACAGCATCGTCGGAGTTGAAGGAACGGGTGATCTCGGGGAGTTCAACGTTGCCTAACCCGGTGGCACCATGTACATGCCGTGCGTTTCGGGGTTTGTTTACATGTGGACGGGATGCGCCCTGGTGTATTTCAACGTTGAGATCGGCGATCTGAGCCACTGCCAAGGCGTTGCGGGTGGTGTGTTCAATCCTCACGTTGCCGTCCACAGTGGTAATGCCGACTAACTCCGCAAAATGCGCCGCGGTTAGCAAGGCGATGGCATCGTCAAGCCCGGGGTCACAATCAACCAGCATCGAAACACGCTTCATACCCCCACGCTATTGGCACCAACCCAAATTGCCTGATCTGAGAGGCCGCAAACTCTTCGTGACAGGCATCGCCACCGTGATCGGCGCTGGCCCCCCCCAACTCAATTGCCCCCAACTCAAATGATGGTCGGTGGCCTACGCTCTGTATATGGAGACAGAGGGTATGACAGCAGACGGAGCACTCGAGAGCGAACTCGTCAACCGGGTCACCTGGAAGCACCCCAACCCTTTGGCGCTAGTCGGATCGAGGGCAGGCGACGAACGCAACGGTTTCCCTTCCATTCTTGCGCGAGCTCCCAAGGTGTCTGGCAATCGCCGCGTTCCTTACGAGAGGAGTTCGCCGATACCACCGACCCTTCCTGCGTTGCTGATTGCGTGGTTGTACTGGAGCCGCCACTAACGACGCGACGTGCCGCCCTCGTTGCTGTTTCGTTTGAACCGGGAGAACGCGGCTGCTCAGGTCGTGGTCTCCCTCTGTTGAAACCCCCGATGGAGGCCGCGGCCCCTTCAGTAGTGGGTGAACCCGGTGCCGGTATTTTGCTACTGATGGTATGATGCGCGTATGCGCACTACAGTGTCGATAGATGACGAGATACACGAAGCTGCTCGGCGGATCGCGTTCGAGTCGCG
>JAHQYM010000013.1 GCA_024421095.1 Acidimicrobiia bacterium | reverse complement strand
CAAACAAGCGAGGCCCCTCACGCGCCAGCAAAGAAAAAACCGAGCGCTGCCCAACACGATCCCCCACAAACCCGGTTCCCTTAAACAAATCAGCCTGACACGGCTCCACACCCACAGTCACAACAAAAACCTCCCCACACAAAACGGACTACAACAATGCAATTATAACACACAAACCCTACCGAGAAAAACACCAGCCACCTAGGGCAGAAGCAATCCCTACCGCCATACACAGCGGATCATATGACAACATCACATGGATCACTTGCAACCCGTAACGGCTGGTATCTCTAAGTCAATGAAACTTAGCACTACCAGAACGCCGCTATAGCTAATTGGAACATAATGGACTTCATACCCGTTCATCAAAAACGCCATCGTAATTGTGGTGACACAAGAAAAGCCACTCGGTAACGCATGGATGAACTGCGACCCCAAGTCACAACGCCGATTCTGTAGGATCTTTCGTGTTCAAGCGCGGACTTTCCTCTTACCGACTCCGCACCAAAACGCGAAGGGCGCGTTTACGAGTAGGGCTCCAAGTTCCCGGAAGGCGAAGGTGGACGGGTTGTCACCCCAGCGCTTGTCGCGTGGGAGCTGCGCTTTGTTATGCATCAACACCCCACACACTGCTTGCTGACCATTCACCGACCATCATGGCCGACATGTTGCAGCCACCGATGGAGTTCGCCGTTCCTTTTGTGCCGTTCAAAAAATCTTAATATCTAGTTGCTTTTCAACTTTTCTGATGTAATATTGGTGTTGGCGGAGATATGCGCTATACCTTCCCCAACTTCAAATATCAAACAAGCGACCAAGGAGGACGCAAATGGCGGGCGACATGCTAATCATGAGCAAGTCACAAATGGAACAGCTAGCGGGCAATTTTGCTCGGCAGCAACAAGCGGTGCAGGATGTGATCAGGGCTATCCAGTCTGGGCTTGAAAGCACCACTTGGCAAGGCAACCGTGCGGATCGGTTCCATCAACTTTGGAACACTGAGTTCCGTCCAAACCTGATGAACCTAGCTGAAGCGCTGGGGGAGCATTCAGCGTTTATCAGCAAAGAACTCCAGGCTGGAGTAACCGCACTAGACACCGTCTGACGCTTTCAGGCTTACCGCAAAGCTGCATTGGACACGAAACGTTAAGCAAAGGGCACTGTGCGTATCGTTTACCGTTCTGAAGCTGGCGAGCGGATCGTCGAACTTGAATTCGGTGATCGGCACGCGCTAGTTGAAGACTTGCAGACTGCGCTAGGAATATCGGGGCCGTTAGTTCTTGACGGTCAACCGATCAGCCTTGAAAGTCGATTGTCTGGCGTTGCTCTTTGCGAAGGTTCGGTGCTTGAGTCCGTGGCTCCCCAAGCAGCACCGAGTCCCACGGCACGGATGCTCGTTATTGTGGGCGGCATCCGTGCTGGTGGGGCGCACTGTTTTTCATTAACCGAGGCAGTATTGGTGGGGCGCGATAGCCAAGCCGGTTTACCGCTGTTAGACCCGACCGTATCGCGTCGACAATGCAGCATCTCGGTCAACGAAATCCTTGAACATGGCTCGCGCAACGGCACCAGTGTTGATGGGCATGAAGTGCCCGTGGGCGAACCCGTGGTATTGCCAAAGGGTGGAGTTGTGCGTGCTGGCGCAACCCGAATAATGCTGCGCGCACCCTGCGATGATCGACCCGTCGCAGTTGTCAATGCGTTGGGCGCAGCAGGTGGGACAATACCATTCAACCGACCGCCGCGCTGCCTGCCCGACGTGGCCCCGCCCGAGTTGATCGTGCCCCCAGAAGCGCCTGAGTTGGCCAAGACTGAGCCGTTGTCGGTAGCCGGGATCGTCTTACCAGTGATCGCTGGTTTGGTGATCGCGCTGGTGTTGAGTCCGTTGTTTGCGGTTTTTGCGGCGCTTGGGCCCGTTGTCACGATTGGCACGTGGTGGGAACGTCGGCGTCGCAATCGCCGAGACCACCGTCTTGCTGTCGCTGAAATGGAAGCAGAGTTGGCCACTTTGGCTGCCGAGT
Organism: Acidimicrobiia bacterium; assembly: GCA_024421095.1. Classification (GTDB taxonomy): domain Bacteria; phylum Actinomycetota; class Acidimicrobiia; order Acidimicrobiales; family Aldehydirespiratoraceae; genus VXYK01. The sequence continues at coordinate 37,777 of JAHQYM010000013.1, read as the reverse complement.
TGCCGGTTCGGCGAGTCGCAGAGATGGCACGCCGACGAAGTTTGCATCCAGACCCGGCCGAGGTAATTCGCCGTGCCCAGGGGCCTTCGGTGCATTGTTGGGAGCGTCGTGGCGAGCATCCCGATGCGTTTCGGGTTGCTGTCGGGGCGAGCGATGAAGCGTTCGCGCCGTCACTGCTAACTTCGCAAGGCCAGTCCCCGGCGAGCCAAGCAAGTGTGCTGGTGGCTCAACTGCCACCGATGAGTGATGTGCCCTTAGAAGTGGATTTGTCGGCTGGCCAAGTGATTGGTTTGCTAGGCGACCGCAGCGCGGCGTTGTCGGTTGCTCGGGCGTTGCTGTTGCAGGCGGTGGTGCATCACGGCCCGGCAGACCTGGCGGTAGCGGTTGGTGCTGACGACCCGATGATTTGGGATTGGTGTCGGTGGCTACCGCACACAGCGGATCATGGCACCGCAAGGCGTGGCGCAACCGTTGTGTCCACGGCCGATGTTGCTACCGCCGATGCATTGTTGGCAATCAACAGCGATCGTAGTGTGCTTGCGGTGATTGATGGTGCCGACCCCTTTCAGGGTCGCCTCACCGTTGGTCGGAGGTTGCTCAGTAGTAAACGCTGTGCGGCAATTGTTTTGGTGGAAGACGCGCATCGTTTGCCGGCGGACTGTGATTTGGTGGTCACGGTCGATTACTTGGGTCGTTTAGAGTTGCTAGATCCTCGCCATCATCGAGAGGTGCGAACTGCTTTGGGTTGGGGGGTTGAAGAAGTGCTAGCGCGCCAAGCTGCGCGGCGGTTGGCGCGTCTTGATGACCCTGAGTTGCCGCTACTTGGTGCCGGTGTACCAGTGGCTTGCGGGTTGTTGAGTTTGCTCGGAATAAGCGGAGATGACGAAACTGAGATTCTGAGGCGTTGGCGGCGAACCCAAGGCAGTGCCGATATCGCCACACCGATCGGTGTTGATGCACAAGGTCCGGTGATGTTGGATTTAGTTGCTGATGGGCCTCACGTGTTGATTGGTGGCACGACTGGTGCTGGCAAGTCGGAGTTGTTGCGGTCGTTCGTTGCTGGTGTGGCTGCCTCACATGATCCCGATCATGTGGCGATGGTGTTAGTCGACTATAAGGGAGGCGCGGCGTTTGATTGTTGTGCCGACCTGCCGCATGTGGCTGGTTTGGTAACTGATCTTGACGAACAGTTGGCGGCGCGTGCGTTGCGTTGCTTAGAAGCAGAGTTGCGTTATCGCGAGTTGCGGCTACGTGAGGTGGGTGCCGAGGATTTAGCTGCGTTTCGGCTTTCCTCGGCGCAAGACGGTGCCGAGGAAAGTTTGCGTGAGCCTTTGCCGAGGCTGTTGGTGGTGGTTGATGAGTTTGCCTCTTTGGCGGCTGATTTGCCGGAATTTCTGGATGCTCTGGTAGGTATCGCGCAGCGGGGTCGCAGCCTCGGGGTGCATATGCTGCTTGCCACGCAACGTCCTACGGGTGTGGTCACCGACGATATTCGTGCCAACGCGAGTTGTCGGATCGCGTTGCGGGTTTCTGATCCGCGGGAATCGGTCGACATTATTGATGTGGGCGATGCTGCTGGGATTCCCCGCAACCGGCCGGGCCGAGCTATAGCACGCTTCGGGCCTGGTGAGATCACACCCTTTCAGTCGGCGCTGGCGACTGGCCATTCGCGCAGTTTAGCAAGTGTTAGTGTACGCAGTGTGCAAACCGCGGCAAGCAACCTTGAAGGCCCCACCGATTTGTGGCGCTTAGTGACCACGATCCGAGCCGCCCATCGTCGTGTTGATGGCCAGGCACCTCGTTCACCTTGGCCTCCAGCCTTGCCCAAGAATATTTGCCGTGCTCAGTTGGGTGACTGGTTTGGAGCGTGTCGGGCCCCAGCCTCCGGGGAGGTGTCTGCGGGGTGGTTGCTAGTAGACGAACCCGACAAGCAAAGGCAAACGGTTTCTGGATGGACCTTAGCCGATGGTCACCTAGTGGTGGTTGGTGCGCCCGGTACCGGCGCCACCACTACCCTCGCCACGGCTGCGTTGGCGGTAACCGCTGATGCAAGAGATTGCGCCGCGCATTTACAGGTGATAGATTTTGACGGTGGCGGGATCGCTTCACTAGGCAGATTGGCGCACTGCGGAACCGTTGCCACGGTTACTGATAAGGAACGCCGGGTGCGTTTGCTGCGTTGGTTAGATGAAGAGATTGCGCGCCGTCGCGCTGACGAGCAGCGAACCCCACCGCTGCTATTGGTGATTGATGACTTGGGTGGCCTGGGCCGCGCCCATGACCCGATTCGTGAACAGGCTGTACATGAGGCGTTGGAGCGCATCTGGGCGGATGGCCCGGCGGTTGGGGTTGTTGTGGCTGTCTCAGTTCGCCGAGCAGCAGATCTACCAGTGGCGTTAGCGGCAACCGCGGGAACTGTATTGTTGCATCGTTTGGCGGAAACCTCTGATGCTTTGCGGTTCGGTGTGAAAGTGCCCACGGAGACTTTCCCTAACGGAAGGGTGTTGCGTGTTGGCGACGGTGTGATCGCCCAAGTCGTCAAAGATTCGCCCAGTCTTGAGGAATCGGTAATTTCCCGACAGGACTCTGCCCCACCGCTTGTGAAACCTCACCGGGTTGGGGTGCTCGCGGCGGTGATCACGCAATCTCAAGCGGGTGCTTGGGGCAGAGTCGGGTCGACCGAAACTGATCTGGCTGTGGCGGTTAGTGATCGAGACCTGAGCCTTAGTCGTATGCGTTTGCATCGTGGAGAGCATGCCTTGATTTTGGGTCCGGCGCGCTCGGGCCGCAGCAACACTTTGATTGCGATCGCTTCAGCTTGTGGTGGTCGTTGTGTGATCGTTGGCGATGCGACGCAAAGCGCTGGCGAGCTTGCAGCGCGCACCGGGTGTAAGCTCGTGGGCGTTGAGGCGCTTGGGGAGGAGATTTCGGCTGGCCCGCTTTTGGTGCTCGTAGACGATTGTCTTAGTGTGGCTGACCCCTCGGGTCAGTTAGCGCAACTTGTAGCGTCACCGCCGGCAGGTGTGCATCTTGTTGTGGCGGCGAAACCCGACCAGTTGCGCTCTGCATACGGTCATTGGTCGGTCGACATACGCGCATCAAAGGTTGGTATTTTGTTGAGGCCCGACCCTATTGACGGCGATCTTTTAGGAGTTTCGCTGCCAGCGCGCCTAGCGCTTCGCAATGTTGCTGGTAGGGGAGTGCTTGTGGCGGATTCGGAGTTTGAGGTTGTTCAGGTGGTTTGCGCCGAGGATGCTGATTCGGTTGGGTAACGAACTCCGAGTTGCGCTCGTGCTTTATCGCATAGGGCAATCAGGGCCCGACTTGTTGCCCAAGGCATGTGCCGGCTTTGCTGTTCGCGGCCAGCCAAACAACGGTGGACTTCCTCCACTTGATAGCGCAACGATGCCGGTGCTTTGTTGATCTCCTGGCGTCCACTCGCGTTTTGCATGATCACGGTGTGGGTGGCGTGTACCGGTGCGGGGAATTCAACGAAGCCTTTTGTGCCGTCCACCGTTGAGGTTGCGAAACGCTTTAGCGAACTGAGATGCAATGCTTCCCGTGGAAGAAATCCCCCAGTTGACAATTCCTCGGTGTTCTCGCATCATCCCTCCTGATTTGTGCGGGTGCTTTTTGTGGTTGCAGCGGCTAATGATACTTAGATGCGCCACGCTCAGTTGAGTGATCAATCTTTTCCTCGCCAGTATGGACTTACTCGCGGATTTACTCTTGGTTCTCCGCGAGACTTGCGGGTTTCAGCCGATGGTGAGCGGGTAGTTTTTCTGCGTTCAAGCGGTCCGACCGATGCGGTCAATTCTTTGTGGTGTTTTGATGTGGGAACTGGCACTGAACGTTTGGTTGTGGATGCTGCGGCGCTCGCAACTCAACTCAACACCGATCTGACCGATTTGAGCGCGGCGGAACAGTCGCGGCGTGAGCGCGCACGTGAACTTGGTGGCGGCATAGTTGCCTACGACGCGGATGCCGATCTTAATGTTGCGGTTTTTGTTGCCGGATCACGGCTGGTTCGGGTGGACTTGCACAGCGGCGAGCTCCGTGTGCTAGATGCTGCACAGGGCGCCTTTGATCCGCGTTTGTCGCCTGACGGTTTGAAGTTGGCGTATTTGGCGGGGCGTGAGTTACGGGTGTTGGTTGATGACAAAGACACGTCGCTAATCGGTGAAGATACAGCAACGATTTCTTGGGGATCTGCTGAGTTCATTGCGGCTGAGGAAATGGGCCGCAGTCGAGGGTTTTGGTGGGCAGCGGATAGTTCAGCTCTGCTGGTGGCGAAGGTGGATGTGTCGTCGGTTGATAAGTGGTGGATGATGTCACCGAACAATCCTTGGGATGCACCGCGAGAGTTGCGTTATCCTCGCGCTGGTCGTGCCAACGCGCTGGTGAACTTAGCCATTATTAGCCTTGATGACCGCTTAGTTGAGGTGGATTGGCGGTCGGCGCAGCCACCCGACAATGCAGCGCAATGGGAATATTTGGCTGGCGCGCAATGGTGTCAGGAAGGGATTTTGTTGACCGTACAAAGCCGTGACCAACGGTGGCTCGGGGTGCTTGATGTCGATCCAGTATCGGGCGATTGTCAGCTGCGTTATGAGATTGGCGATGAGTATTGGGTTGAGCTAGTTGCGGGTGTGCCGACCCTCCATGATGGCCGATTGGTGACTGTTGAGGATCGTGGTTTAGCGAGACGGTTATGTGTGGACGGTAAAGCGTTGACTGGTGATGCTGTGCAGGTGTGCAGCGTGCTCAAGGTACACGATGCGGGCATCGTGATTGCCGCTCGCACAGAACCAACTTCGGTGAACGTAGCCACGCTCAACTGGAATGGTGAACTGAGTTGGTGGGAGAACGGTGCATACACAGTCGCTGGCGAGGGCGTTGCTAGTGCGCTTTGGGGTGGCGCAACGGAGGTGCGTGCCAAGCGTAGTTTGGCCTTTGACGGTGCCCAAGTTGAGGTGTGGCGGTCGGGGCGTGTGCAGGGGCGAATTTCCAGCCACAACGCGGCACCAGAGATTTCCTTGAAGATCTCGATGCATCGTGTGGGTAAGCGAGATCTAGCTACGGCGTTGTTGTTGCCCAACACCACGGCGTCAAGCAGCACAGAAGCTATAGGGGCTTCAGAGGCTAAGTTGCCGGTGCTGCTTGACCCCTATGCCGGGCCCCATGCACAGCGAGTACTGCGCTCGCGGTCGATGTTTTACGTGGCGCAGTGGTTCGCTGATCAGGGTTTTGCGGTGGTCGTTACCGATGGTCGGGGCACGCCCGGTCGGGGCCCGAAATTTGAGCGTGAGGTTTGGGGTGACTTGGCCGCGCCGGTGCTTGAGGATCAAATCGATGCGCTCTATGCGTTGGCAGAGATTGATTCCCGTCTTGATCTTGACCGCGTTGCAATCCGCGGATGGTCTTTTGGGGGATATTTGGCGGCGTTGGCAGTGTTACGCCGTCCTGATGTGTTTTCTGCGGCGATCGCTGGTGCGCCGGTCACGGATTGGCGTTTGTATGACACTCACTACACCGAGCGGTATCTCGGTCATCCCGAACAAAATCCTCAAAACTATCAGCGCAGCAATGTGCTTTTTGGTGCTAAGTGCCCTGTTGGTGCTAAGTGCCCTGTTGATGTTGATGTAGATAAGGTGCCTTCGCTGTTGTTGATTCATGGTCTTGCGGACGACAATGTGGTCGCAGCGCATACTTTGCGTTTGTCGCAGGCTTTGCTTGAAGCGGGTTACCCGCATCAGGTGCTTCCTTTGCCTGGTGTGTCGCATATGACCCCCCAAGAAAAAGTGGCAGAAAACCTGCTGGTGCTGCAATCGCAGTTCTTGCACGAGGCGCTAACTCGCGCAACGCCGAAGTGGCCGGCAAGTGTCACTATGCACAATTTCAACCTAACTGATTTGGCGTGAGACCAATCTACGAAATGTGCCGTCCACGGCATAGAGTTCTGAAAAAGTGCCCTGCTGCACAACCCGGCCGGCATCCAAAACATAAATCCGGTCGGCGGAACGGATCGTGGAGAGGCGGTGGGCGACAACAATGCGAGTGGAGGCGAGGCTTTTGATGCTGTCCATGACCTCGGCTTGACTGCGCGCGTCCAACCAGCTAGTGGCTTCATCAAGCAACACGATCCTTGGCTTGTTGACAAGCGCCGCGGCGATACGAATCCGTTGGATCTGCCCACCCGAAAAGGACGAAGAACTTTCGCCAATGACGGTGAACATTTCCATCGGCATTTCGGAGATGTCACGTTCAACATCGGCAAGCCGAGCGGCTCGCCAAGCATCGTCGAGCGTGAGTTCCTCGCCCATTCCTAAGATATTGTCTAAAATGCTGCCGGGTTGCAGCGCGCCGTCTTGGGTAACAACCCCAAGTTGTCGGCGCACTGAACGGTTGTCAAGATTGGCTAGATCATGCCCGTCATAGTAAACACCGCCCTTGGTGGGTGTTTCAAGGCCCAAAGCGAGCCTCAAAAGGGTGCTCTTGCCGCTTCCCGACTCGCCAACAACGGCTACGAACTCACCGGGTCGGGCATGGATAGACACATCGTCAACTATCAGGGGGCCGTCTTCAAAGTAGCGAAAGCTGATGTGATCAAGACGCACCTCGCCAGCCAAAGTCATGCTTTCGCCGACTTTTTGGCAACCCTCGGGTAGAGCGGTCAGGATAGGTTTCACCTGTTCATAGCCAACGAGTACCGCGGCGATAGCTCCGACACTGCGGGTAAGTCCACTTACCGACGCAAAGAAGGTCATAGAAACCGCATACGCAACTAGGAAGTCGCTTACCGTAAGGCTTGCCGGGTCACGGGCGAGAGCAACAGCGAAAAGCGCTGCGCTCAACAGTGCCGGCAATGCTGCGTTGAATGCGGCCAAGTGCTCATTACGCCTTGATATCGCAATGTTGGCTAAATGTTGATCACGGTAAATGCGTGCCCATGAAGCAAAAGCGGAAGCTTCCGCTCCAGCCACGCGCAACTTGCTCATGCCGCTAATGAACTGCACTAAGTTTCCGGCTAGCGCTCGGCTCGCTTCGAAACGAAGACGCAGTGGCCTTATCTGGCGAATACCGAGGGTGGTGGAAACGACCAATGCGAACAGCGCAATCGCAACACTGACAAACCCCAAACCAGGGTCGTAAATGAACAGGATCGCCAACGTTGGCAACAAAAATATTAGGCTTAGAGAGGCGTTGGCCACCACCCCGGAGAGTTGATCTCGCAGGTTTTGAAATGTTGTCATACGCACAGATAATTCGCCGGCAGTAAAGTAGCGAAAAAAGTTGGACGGCAAGACTAAGAGACGATCCCACAAAGCGGCACTGAGGCGCGAAGCAACATGCCCTTCGGTTCGCATCAGTGCCGTGCCTTGAACCATCCTCAGCATCACTCCAACAATCGCGAACGCACCAAGACCAAAGATGACTTGCGCCAGCATGCTGTTTGCGGCGAATGGCAATACCGAAGCAACCAACACACCGACAGCGATCGCCGGTGCTTGGGTCAAGAGACCAGCAATTAAACCAGACACGATGATGCGGCTTGCGTCTTGGGTGACACTTCGGCGCACCAACCTCCACAGGTCTTTGCCGTCAATCGCCTTGTTGTTCGGCAGCGTTGGGTAGAAAAGCCAGGCATCGCCAGCTAGTTGGCGCGCCCGTGAAGCGTTTAACCGAAGTTTTTTGTCGCTATTCGCATCCACGGTGTAGTAGTGCCCAGTGGACCCCGAGAACAATCCCAACGGTCGTCCGTCGTCTTTGCGGAAGGCGAGCATTGTGCCGCTATCGCCAAGCCACCAACGGTCCTCCGGCGACAGCTGCACCTTGCGGGCGCGCACCGCGGATGCCTCAAGAATTTCTTTGAGGTTGGGTTGGTCGCCAACCCAGTTGCGCCGAGGAGGTGCGTGAAAGCTGATGCCTTCTCGCTCGCCTATCATCTTGAGCACGGCGAGCAACTCCGAACCGTTGGTTTCTGCGCCTGGCCGAGCGCGCCAGAGCAGTGCGTGCAAATCCGCTCGGGCGCTTTCATGATCGCGTTGGCGGTGCTTTGAACTGCTGACTTGTTCGTTGACTTCGTCTGCAATCTGAAGGACACGGTTGAGGTGTTCAGCGTTGAGAATGTGCGTATGAAAATCGGTTAGGGCTACAAATAGGTCGCCGCGTGCAAAGAGGTCTAGCGAAGCTAGCGGCTGGAGTACCGCGTTGGGTTCGATGCTGAGCCAGGTGTCGGCGGTAAGCGGGATCAGACCGCTACGGCCCCGTGATACGTCCTCGGTATGTAGATAGGTTAGAGCGCCTTTTGTTGAGGTCATCCAAACGAGCCCAGCCGCACGCATGGAAACGACTTGCGTTCGCTCCACTTGGAGAATCGTGTTCAAATGCGCCGCGTCGATGAGCATGTCGGGTTGGGGGCGGGGTTCGATTTGAGCCGCAACCGAGCGTGCTATCTCACTAATCCACTTGTCTACTTGGGCTGCCAACTCGGTGCTATTGGTATGGTGTTCGAGTTCGCTAATGGTGAGTTGGCGCACACTCGAGTCGGGTAGACCTTTCGCCACCACGACAACCGGCGAATCGCCTTCACCGAACCCGAAAACCAGGCGGCCTTGTTCAGCGCGTAACAAGTGTTTGGAGGTCGAAACAAACTCGCCTTCCACCTGTTCTACGAGGAACACGTCAAGCGCACCTCGCTCCACAAAATAAACATTTTCGGCATTGTCAAGAAACAGTGGAAGGTTCCCAGCAACGGCGAGCGGTTGCCCGAAATTCTGAGCCATTTCTGCGAGCCCGAGTCTTGCAGGGTTGGGCAATGGTGCTTCAGGCCTAGGGTTTTGTGCAGCTCTGCTGGGGTCTTCGGTCATGGTAACGAATTGGGTTGGAGGACGACTGCTTCGTGCGCGCCCAAAAGCGCACGGTAAGCTCCGCTGGGGTCTGCGAGCAGGTCGTGGTGGGTACCGCGTTGCACCTCGCGTCCCCGATCCAAAACAATGATCTGGTCGCAATCGCGTATGGTGCTGAGTCGGTGAGCGACGATCACGCAGGTGCAGCCGCGCCGCCTTAGCGCGTCGTCGATACGTTCCTCGGTGATCGTGTCGAGGGTGCTGCTGGCCTCGTCAAGGAATAATATTGATGGGTTGTTTACCAACGCGCGTGCAATTTCGAGACGCTGCCGTTGGCCACCGCTAAAGTTGCGGCCTGCTTCAGTCACAACCGAGTCGTAGCCCGACACTCGGCTCATTATCTCCTCGTGGATCAATGCATCTGTCGCCGCGTTGACTATCTGTTGGTCGCTAACCGTGGGGTTCCACATTGTCAAATTGTCACGTATGGTGCCCGAAAAGAGAAAAATGTGTTGGTCGACGGCGGCTACCGAACCAGTAAAGACGTTGCGCGGTATCTCTGCGGCGGCAACTCCATCAAAACGAATTTCGCCGGCTTGGGGGGTGTATTCCCCACTGATGAGGCGCACTAAAGTTGATTTTCCGGAACCGGTGGCACCAATAATGGCCACTCGTTGGCCCGGTTGAATAGTCAAGTTGAAGTCTTTTATGAGTGGCTCGCGATTGGCTTGGTAGCCGAACGTGACGTTGTGTAATTCAATCTGGCCAGCGAGTCGTAGCCGCCCTTTGAGCGTTGCAACCTTGGTTCTAGTCTCTGGCTCGCTGGCGGTTTCGCGAGTTGCGTTGTCTGCGTTGGCTGCGCTGTTGAGCGCCGGGTCTAGGGGTGCGTCGAGCACATCGTTGATGCGTGCCAAGTCTGCTTCAAGTACTGAAAAAATGTCCGCGAAAGACACAAAGCGGCCAATGGGAATCAAGAAGTTGCTGGCAAGCATGTAGAAGCCGATAAGTGTGCCAATGGACATTGCGCCGGATGTCACTCGCCAGCCACCGAAACCAAGTACCGCGATGCTGCCGAGGAGCAAAAACAGGGCCGGTAGCGAAGCAATCACGTAACCAAGTTCAACGAATTTCTGACGTGAGGCGAGTTCACGAGCTTGATATCCGCTCCAGCGAACGAAAAAGTCGTCTTCTCTTGCTGATGCTCGCAACGAATCAATGTCGCGCAGACCAGCGGTACCGATCCCCAACAACAAGGCTTGTTCTCTTTTGACTTGCCGATTCTCGTCAGTTCGTAAACGGTTGAAAAGGCGCATCACAACGACATTGGCTATGCCTATGGCCGCAACAATCAACGCCAATGCCACATCGAAAACTAGCATCAACGCCAACAGCAAAACACTCATCAGCAATTCGATAGTGATGGCCACGAGATAGCGGGCCGAGGTTTGTGCTACATTGTCGACGATTTGCACGCGAGAGGTGAGATCACCAGCGAAACGGTGGGCGAAATAGCGTGACGGTAAACGGAATAATCGCCACAACATGCGTTCCGCGTTGGTCACCGAAAGCGAGACGGCGATTTTTCGTAGGGTAAACTGCTGAAGCCAAGTGAGGATATACGCAAACACTCCGGCGGCGGCGATTGCGGCGATCACAATGCTGCCCCAGGCACGCTCACTTCCAGTCAGCACGTGGTCAATGAACAAGCGCAACAGTAGCGGGATAGCCAACGCTGGAACGGCTAGGAGCAGGCCAGTTAGCAGCATGTAAACTAGCGAACTGCGGACGGTTCGCAGCCACGGCCACAAAGCGCGAATGATCCCGGGCGGTTTCCCGCCACGCCGAAACTCGGCGGTCGGCTCAGCGTAAAGCACCACACCCGTAAACGCCGCACTGAATTCGTCTTCGTTCATCAAACGGCGGCCGTTCGCCGGGTCGTTCAGATAAAAGCCAGCGTTGCGATTGAGGAGTTTGTTCTTGGGGCGGTACCCCTCAAGAACTAGGAAATGATTGAATTCCCAAAAGAGGATTGCGGGGAGCTTGCCGTTCGTCAACTCGGCTACGTCGCGTCGGTAGCCGCTAACCTTGAGCCCGAACTCGCGCCCCCCTTTGACGATATCCGCGGCTGTTGAGCCGTCTCGGCCAACGCTACAACAACGGCGCAACTCTTCAATAGGTACCCAGCGTCGGTGGTGAGCCAAGACAATCCCTAGGCTTGCCGCTGCGCATTCAGCAGCTTCCATCTGCGGAAACAACGGCGTGGTTATTCTCCGTGTTGCGCGCCGCTTAGCGAACAGTTTCACGAAATTCAAACTCGCTTCCTCAACTTCTAAAACGTCCTCAGAGAAGCCAACAACTGCACTGGCCTGTCTTGGTGTAGCACGATACGCACGCGGCAGGCAGTGCCGTCAGCCCAAGCAGCTGGCGGTTCTTCGCTGAGGTTGAGACGCACCAAGTGACCTTCGGTTGGGATCGACAGTCCGAACCCAGTTACCCACTTCGGCACCACAGAACCACGAGGTGTAACCTCTCGGACTGTGGCATCAAAGACAAGATTGGCAGCGCTTTCGCCTTGACCGATCGAGACCCGCGCCGACATCGCGGTCTTGAGTTGCCGTGCCTCGTGCGGGCCGACAGTGGCCAACACCTCAAGCCCGGGGTCGCTATTCGTGCTCACAAGTGCGACATAGTTACCTGGCTCCAATGGTTGTCCGTTAGTGAGCCAATGGGCGACTATTTCACCGTTATATGGACTCACGATTGGTTCCCCAGATGCTTGCAGCGCCTCGAGTTGTTGCAGTTCCGCGTGGGCGGTTTCGAGTGCTGCCGACTCGGGTTTGTCACTGACTTCAAGGGTGGCCAAATGGGCTCGGGCGAGCGCTGTGCGCCGCGCCAAATCTGCGGTTCTGACCTGAGCGATGGGTTGCCCGGCGCTCACCTGATCGCCAGTGTCGACTAGCACATCTAGCACTGTGCCCGCTGAGTCGGCGACAACCGCGACACGTTCACCGGGAGTTGCCAAGATGCAATTTGTGGAAAGGCTGCGGTCGATTCGGCCGAAGAAACTCCATGCCAATAGACCCAGAACGGCTAATCCAAGAACGCCCACGATCAACCATTCGTGAGGTGCGGTGACGCGCAACAGCCCGTTGATCGGTTCGGCTTGACCCCGCCTCTTGAATGCTTCCTCGCGGAACAACTTTTTACGTTGCGTCATAGCAGCCTGCGCCTGAGTGAAACAACATCAAGACTAGGCTACATTACTGCGCTTGCGGAACTAAACTTGTTTCGTGATCGTTGTGCGGGTAATCATCGGGGTTTTGGGTGGTTTGGTTGCTCTTGCCACTTTGGGGTCGGCCATTCGTACTGTGGTGGTGCCGCGGGGCGAACAATCCTTCCTTGCTAATGCCACGGTCTTGAGCTTACGGCAAGTGTTCAACTGGGTAGCGAACCGCCGAGGTGATTGGAACAAAGCTGAAGCGGTGAGAGCTCGTTTCGCTCCAGTAGCTCTTATGACGTTTCCATTTGTCTGGGCCTGTGGTGTGATACTTGGTTGCTCGGGGGTGTTTTGGGCGCTCGGGGTTCGTCCCTATCAAGACGCAGTAGTGTTGTCGGGTTCCTCGCTCACCACGCTCGGGTTCCGCAGCACCAATGATTTTCCCACGCTAGCTGTGGAAATCGCTGAAGGGATCGTTGGCCTCGGTTTGGTCGCTCTCTTGATTAGTTTCTTGCCGACGATTTACGCGGCTTTTTCGAAGCGAGAAACCGCAGTCGCGAAATGGGATTTGCGCTCCATGGGTGTGTATAGCGCTGTTGGCCCGGCGGCGGTGCTGTTGCGGCGCCATCAAGTCGGCTCGCTAGATACCATGATGCATACTTGGTATGAATGGGAAGATTGGTTTGCGGAGATAGAAGAAAGTCACACCAGTTTCCCGATCTTGGTTTATTTCCGTTCGCAGGTGCCGCAGCGGTCATGGATCACGTGTGCGGGTTCGGTGCTTGATTCGGCATCGCTTTACTCTTCGGTGTTGGCGGTACCAACCGACCCGCGTGCACAGTTGATGATCCGCACCGGCACTTTGTCACTGCGACGCATTTGCGACTATTTCGGTTTTGAGTACGACCCTGATCCTTCACCAGATGACCCCATATCGATTACCCAAGCTGAGTTCGACGATGTCTATGTGCAATTTCAATCAAGTGGTATGCCGGTCGTGGCCGACCAGCAACAAGCGTGGCGTGACTTCGCAGGTTGGCGAGTCAACTACGATCGTCCACTGCTGTCGCTTGCTTCTTGGCTTGGAGCGCCCAAAGCAACATGGTGTTCAGACCGGCCTATCGAGGTGCGTCGGCCAAGGATTTTTCATCGTCTACGCTGAGTGTTTTGTTATCCTAATAGTTCAATAATGAATCTGAGTTGATTGTCAAGCTACATAGAAACGGAAGGCCATGATGCGTTCACGCCATACTCTTGTGATACTTGCTGTTGCGGCGTTGGCTTTGGGGTTGCTCCCAGCCTGCGGCAACAACGAACCCGAGATTGCTTCACCTCCTGAGGAATACACGAAGTATCTTGTTCAGCAAGCCATAGAGCGATACGATACTGATGGGCGAGATACAGCATTCGAATATCTTAGTTCACCGGATAGCGTCAACGGATCATGGTATGTGTTTGTTTTGGAAGGTGACTATTCCGTGGTTAACCCCAATCGGCCCGACTTGGTTGGAACCTCCACCGCGGCCCGAACCGACATTAACGGCAAACCCTACGGTAAAGAACTAGTCGCGGCGGACGAAAACGGAATCTGGGTAGATTATTTCTTCACTAACCCGCGTACTGGTACGCCCACATTGAAACACGCTTGGGCGGTCCGTCACGACGGATTGGTTTTTGGTTCGGGTTGGTACGAATAACTCTTCGCCACAGCAATACGGCCCGCCACAACAACACGGCCCGAGCCAGCAAACTACGGTGATGCTAGGCCGTCATTTTCGACGTATATACCGCTGGCAGGTGATTGTCGGCCAAGATCACCGCGCCTACCGTGATAGCTTTCTGGCTCTAGTCATCTCTGCAACTACGAGCGTTGTTGCTGGCGTGACGTTAGCGAGCACTACCGACACCCTAGAAGAACTCCCCGGGTTATTGTTGTTAGTGCCTGCGGCGTTGGCGTTGAAAGGAAACATATTTGGTGCATTGGGTAGCAGGTTGGGTACCAGCATTCATGCGGGCACTTTTCAAATAAGCGCTCGCTTGGATTCGATGGTTGGCCAAAATACTGCGGCGGCGATGCTATTGAGCTTGGCGATTTCAGTGGTTATCGCGGTTTTGGCCAAAGGAGCAGCAATCGTTTTTTCGATTTCACCGACTATGACTTTGGCTGACTTTGTTGTGGTTTCTACGATTGGGGGTGTGCTTGCTTCGCTCTTTATGCTGGCAATTACTTTGTTGTTGGCGAGCGGGGCGGGGCGTTACGGCTGGGATTTAGACAATGTGGTTTCGCCTTTGGTTACCGCTGCGAGCGACCTGATGAGCTTGCCGGCATTGCTCTTGGCCGCGCAACTTGCGGGCATCGAAGTGTTTACCGCGCTAACCGCTTGGGTGGTTGCGTTGCTGGCGACCGGTAGCGCCCTGTGGTCGTTGCTGGCTGACCATAAACTGTTGAAGTCGATTGTGCGCGAGTCAATTCCGGTGCTTACTTTGGCTGCTTTGTTTGATTTGATCGCTGGCATAAGCATCGAAAAAAGGCTCGACAGCCTGCTTGAGTATCCAGTTTTATTGGTGTTATTACCAGGGTTTTTGGGGACGGCAGGTGGGCTAGGTGGGGTGCTCTCAAGTCGTCTTTCTACGAAGCTGCATTTAGGCTTGCTGCAACCTGGTACTGTTCCGAAAGGATCGTCTGGGGCTGATATCGCCATGATCTTTGCTTTGTCTATTCCGGTGTTTGCGATCACGGCCTTGGTCGCTCAGTCAGGTGGGATGCTTTTTAACCAAGCGAGTCCCGGCGTTTTCAATTTGCTGGCAGTCGCCTTGGTTGGTGGACTTTTTGCCACAGTTTGTGTCGTAATCGTGGCCTATTATGCAACGATTATCGCGGTCCGGTTTGGGCTTGACCCCGACACCCATGGCATCCCGATGGTGACCTCAGCGCTTGATTTTGTGGGCGCGTTCACGCTGATATTAGCTTTAGTGATGTTGGGACTTGGTTGAACTATGCAAGCCGCTACACAAACGAATACTGAACCAAAAATATCCGTTAGAGAAAGGAACACAAAGTGACCGACGATCGGCCGCGCAACCTACGTGAAATGCTCGCCAACGCTAAAGACAAATCTGAACTAATGGTCGATCTAGCTTACGCGGCGTTGTTCTTCGGTGACCCAGATATGGCCGAAGAAATCGCCGACCTTGAAGAAGAAATGAGCCATCTCGTTCACGACATGCGTGGGGTGTGCGTGATGGCAGTGCGCAACCCTCGCGAAGCCGATGGCATGTCTTCGGTGCTGCAAGTGATTTCCGCCATTGAACGTATCGCCAACGATGCGGTAGACATCGCCCGCATCGTCACCCACAAACTCGGTATCCCCGCAGAACTGGTAGCTGATTTGTCGACTGCAGCTGAGGTCAGCCATCGAGTGTTGGTGTCGCGGGGATCGCGGCTCACCCATAGGCCCCTGAAAGACCACGAACTACCCGTGCAAACCGGCATGCGAGTAATGGCAGTGCGCCGCCAACAGTGGATTACTGACGTAGACGGCGAAACGGTGCTAATCCCTGGTGATGTGTTGTTCCTGCGGGGTTCACCCGAAGGTATCGGACCCTTACGGGAACTTGCGGGAGCGGCTTCGTGGCAGCCTCCACAACTACCCGAAGATCCGTTTGTATCAGATTTGGATCGTGCTGTGGCGGTGCTGGTGGAAATGAAAAACTTGAGCGAAGTGGCAGTTGGTTTGGCTTATTCAGCGTTAGTTCTAAACGATCTCGGGCTGGCCGCAGAAGTCCGCCATATCGAAGACCGCCTAGATGAGATGAAAGATCGTTTAGAGTTGTGGGTGTTGCGCGCCGCGTCAGAAAAAGTTGATCCCTCGCCTTTGCGGGGTTTGCTGCATCTTTCGCAAGCCGCTGAAGACATCGGCGATCAAGCTCAAGCCATGGTTTGGTTGATAGAGAGGTTACAAGATGTGCATCCGATCCTGGAATTGGCACTCGGTGACAGCGACGAAGTGGTGACGAGGCTACCGGTGCGAGCCGGCAGCGAAGCAGACGAGCAGTGTTTGCGTGATTTACGGCTCAAGATTGAGGGTGGGTTCACGGTACTAGCTATCAGGCGCGGCGAACAATACATCTATCGGCCTCGCGGCAATGCTCGTTTCGTTGCTGGAGACGAACTCATTGCTCGCGGCCCAGCCGAAGGCCGTGAACTATTGGCGCGCCGCTGCGGATGGCGTTTGATAGATCCGCAAAGTGACGGTGAAATGCAACTTGAGGCGGTTTGAATCGGCTTCTGAGCCGTTAGCTTTTAGTGCATGCACAGTTCTTTTCGCCTGCTCACAGTTCACGCGCACCCAGATGACGAAGCCTCAAAAGGCCCAGCAACAATCGCCAAATACAGGTCTATGGGCGTGCATACGGTTTTGGTTTGCTGCACTGGCGGCGAAGAAGGAGAGATCCTCAACCCAGCAATGGACCGCCCCGAAGTGCGTGAAAACCTGGCCGCAGTGCGTTTTGAGGAACTTCAGAAAGCAGCCAAGATCATTGGTTATGAAACCGTGCATATGCTTGGCTACAGAGATTCTGGTATGGCCGATAGTGAAGCCAACTCGCATCCTGATTGTTTCGCGGCGGCACCTTTCGCGGAAGTGGTCGATGCTTTGGTGGAACTTTTGCGTGCGGAGCAACCACATGTGGTCATTACCTACCCCGATGAGCAGGGGTTATATCAACACCCCGATCATTTAAGGGTTCACGACATTACCCAACCAGCAGTCGAACTGGCCGCCGACAGTACACATCGCCAAGACCTCGGTGCGCCTTGGTCGGTTGCCAAGGTTTACTACTCAACTTGGTCACACGCTCGGATAAGTGCTAGGCATCAAGCGTTTCTCGACCTTGGTTTAGAGTCTCCCTTTGATGAACGTTGGTTTGAGCAGCCCAATACCGACCACAAGATCACTACCAAGATCGCGGTGGACGACTTCAGCGAAGTGCGCCGAGCCGGACTACTAGCTCACGCCTCACAGATAGACCCCGCTTCCCCGTTCTGGTTTGGTTTACCGGCTGAGGTCGAGTCAGCGCTCCATCCACTAGACGACTATCGCTTGGCTCACCCCAAATGGAATGGTGTGCAACCAAGCGAGACCGACCTCTTTGAGGGTCTCAAACCCGAAGACCCCGCAGCTTAATGCAAATTTCCGCCGCAGATTGGCTTGCTGAGGTTCAGTCGCTACTAGTTGGTGTGCGGGCTGAGGCTAGTGATGTTGCTGGCGTGGTTCAATATGTGATTAGCGGTTCGCCGCTGAAGCTGTTGACGTTTTATGTGACTGTAACTGCAGGCGAAATTACGGCGCTCGATTTGGGCAGGTCAGGCAAGGCCGATGTCACCGTGTCGTGCGCTTATGGCGATGCACTCGCCATCTTGTCTGGAGAACTGTCAGTTGATGCCGGCTACATGAATGGCGCGCTGAAAGTTGAAGGCAACTACCGTTGGTGGTTGCTTGACCTGCGCCCCGTGCGCGCCGCGGCGTTGGCACTTGCTAAAGACCTGAGCGTTGCAGGTCACGCAATGTCGCAAAACCAATAAGTGTGGCACCGCTCGCGGCGATGCGAGCCGACAAACTACGATCCGTGAGCATCGCCAGGTCGTTCATGCGTGCAGTCGCAAAAGGATCGATCGCACGGATTTCTTCGGTTGCGATTACCGGTTCAAAAGCCACCACGGTTACACCCGCTCCAATCTTTTCGAGGACACTCAAGAAGTGAGTTTGCGCGCCGCCGCGCACCAATCGAAAATGGTCGGGTGTGATTACGCCAGCTTGGCGGGCCAGATCATGGAATGGGAACCCCGCAGCTGCTTGCGCGGCTGGGCCTTCTAGTCGCAAAGGCAGGTTGGCCTCAACGGCAATGTCGAGTAGCACATCAAAGAACTCAGGCCGTTGCTGAAGGGCGCTGAGGTGGGTGCTTAGATGCGTTGGGTCAAGACCCCAAAGAGCTGCGCGCTCAAGTTGGGCGCGGCATTCCCGGCGGACCTCGTCGGCATCAGCATGGTCCCAAAGATCGGCGAGAGTGCGCGGGAAACCACCATCTCCATCAAGCAGGCTTGGTGCGTTGGTTAGCGGCCCCCAACGGAAGCAATCCAACTCGGCATTTAGAGTGAGATGCACTCCGAAGTCTTCGTCTTTGCTGATGCGGTCGATGGCGTGGCGTGACCATGGCCCGGGCATCATAACTGTGCCTGTGGTCGCTACTCCTTCACGCATCGCAATCAACCCTCCGACGGTGGCCGCATAGGTAGAGCCGAGTTGGTCGGCGCTGATTATCAACAAACGGCTGTCGACGTGATACCCGAGGGCCACAGCAAGAGAATCCATACTCTGACGGTACTGCGCTATTCGAGCGGAACGTCGGGGCCACCGCAAACTCCCCATAAGCCGAGTTGTAGTTGCGCGGCATCCCGAGCGGCATTGTCAAACAATGTTTCGTAATGCGTGTTGGGCGGATACGACAAAGTGTCTGCGTATCCTAGCTTGACCATTTCGTGGTTGACGAATAGGTCATCGGCGCTGCGAATCACGTATGCCAACAAGCGGTCGTATTGGTCACGTGCCTCCACATCCAAGATCAAGGTCACCGCACTGCCCTCAGGCAACAACGAAGCAAGATAATTGCTCGCTTCGATACCGTAACACTGGATTGGATGGCTTCTTGAAACGGATTCGGGCGTGTCGATGCCGATCAGACGAACATTTTCTCGTGACCCGGCGATGTTGACGATGACCGTGTCGCCGTCTATGACCTTTTCTATGCTGGCGTTTGCCGACAACTCCGTTGCCTGGCCGGAGTTGGCTGGGGCTGACGGGACGACTGGGGGAGTATTGGCGCAACTCGACATCACCATCAGAAGCACGAGCGTGGTTAGCGCACGAAACAGCATAAACTTATCAGACAATATTTTAAATAGTAAAACAACAAGTAATTTCATATAAAATATTATGCCCAAAGTGTACGCCACTCGGTTACGCAAACCAAGACAAAAATTGTGTACGTGCCGCGCTAGTCGCAGATTAAGAGATTATGCTTAGTCCTAACACGAGCCGAACCCGGCTCAACGTAGCTAAGGGAGATCCCCGAAAATGACCGAAGCAGTTGATGGTATACAGATTGAAGAAGCGCTTCAGATAATAGACAGTGGTCTTGGCGACTTCATAAAACGAGACCTGTTGACCAGTTCAGAAGTAGCTGACCTGTTGCTAGACCTTCGTTCAGTCCTCACCTTCGTGCCCGTAGAGCCTGCCCAACCAGCTAGTTCCAACTAACCAGTTCAGTTCTTAGGTTGTGCCTGCAAGCGGCGCGTGAACTTGGCGAAGATTAGTCCGAACACCAACCCACCGAGCACATCCGATGCGTGATGAATGCGCACATGCACGCGGCTGAACGCAACAATCAGGCCCAAGCCATAGCCAACAAAGCGGTATTTTCCGCGCCACAGCAGCGCCGCGGCGAGCATCGCGGCTGATGCGTGGCCGCTCGGGAAACTACTCGTTAGTGGTTGACGCAGATTGTGGGGTCGTGGTGTCTCTTGGCGCGGTCTACTACGTTTGAAGAGCGACTTGATGGGGCCGTTCAGCAGTGCCGATTCGATACCCAACGCGGCGCTGAGCGTGACCGCGATTTTGGGGTCGTCCTTGATGATTGCCTGCCCTACCCCCAAACTGTGCCAAAGCAAAGAAAAATCCGCGGCTTCCGACGCTGTATAGAACAAACGGTCTAAGAGTGGGTTGTCTCGCCATTGCTCCCAGCGTTGATCGATCGCCAGGTCGAAACGATCAATAGCGTTATTGAGTTCGTTGAGTTTGGCGTTCATGGTTGCGAGCGCCGATGTTGTTGGAATGCTGCGTGGTTGCTGAACATTTGGCGGTGCCAACGACGTGGGGTGACTAGCAGCGCACGCGGATAATCCTCGAACATCCAACGTGCGAAGTTGCGTCTTGTCCATGCGGTGGAACCGCTCAACCAAAGCGCCCCGCGGGTAGCCCAGGGGCGGGCTAGCATCGGAATCAGCGCACGAGACATACGGTCATCTGCAATGAGTTCTTGACGCACAGACTTTGCGTAATGCTCAGTCGGGTCGTGGTGCTCGATGATCGCTTGCGCGGCAAGACGACCGGTAAGCAGCGCCTGCCCGATGCCTTCGCCAGTCATTGCATCTGTTGCTGCTGCGGCATCACCAACGAACATAGTGTGCGGCCCAGACAGTGGGCTACGGCCAATGCGAGCTGGTATTGGCCAAGTCTTTGCTGGTGCCTCAGCAACCGCAGCAGAGCCCAACGCGCCGCTGATGTGACTTCTACCGAGGAGTTCGTGCCACAGTTGTTTCATCTCACCGACTTGGTGTTGCGCCCCCCGGTGGATACCGAAGCCCACGTTAGAACGGCCACCCGGCAAAGGAAAAGACCAAACGTAACCGGGTAGCAAATCAGCTTCGAACCAAACGAACAAGTCTTCGGCGGCTCGGCCATCCACATTTTGAAAATACTGTCGCAAGGCGTGCCACTCCCCGAAGTAATTGGTGCTGTTAAGACCTAACGACTTCCGCACCGGAGACCACATTCCGTCCGCAGCGATGAGGTTTGTGGCGCGGATACGCTGTTTGGTTCCGCCAGCGTTTTCTTCCACCAGCACATCAATTGTGCTTGAGTTGGGCTCGACGCGGCGTAGCGTGAATCCGAGTTTGGCTCGCGCGCCTTGGCTGGTTGCCAAGTCTAGGAGGGCGGAGTCAAGGTCGGTTCTCGGTACCACGGCGGCGTGGTAACCGGCCCCGTCTGGAAGCGGAAAGCTCCGTTCGGTGCCAGACGGAGATCTCAGCAAAACCTTACGAACCACTTTCCAAGACCTCTGCAATAACGGATCGAAACCCAGCTTTTCGAGTTCCCTGAGAGCCAGCGTGGTTAAACCATCGCCGCAACACTTGTCGCGGGGGAAACCGGCTTTGTCGATCAACAGCACTTCACGCCCGTGCCGCGCTAAAACTGTTGCCGCGGCCGTTCCCGCAGGTCCCGCTCCCACCACCACGGTTTCTACTTCTTGTGTGATCTCCTCGGTTTGGTTCATCTGGTCGACTCGTGTGGTTGACGCTAGAAAAGTCTCAGATTGGGCGACTCGATACCCCGCAACTCTGCGAAGTCAACTTCAACGCATTGAATCTGGCGATCTTCGGCTAGCACTTTCGCCTGTGGTTTGATTTCTTGGGCCACGAACACTCCCCGCACTGGACGCAGGCTTGGGTCTCGGTTGAGAAACTCAAGGTAGCGGCTCAACTGTTCCACTCCGTCGATTTCTCCTCGGCGTTTTACCTCCACGGCCACGGCTGTCCCGTCAACATCACGACACATCAGGTCAACTGGCCCAATCATCGTTGGAAACTCACGCCGCACCAAACGCAACCCTTGGTGTATAGAGGTAGGGTCAGCGGAGAGAAGTTCTTGTAGGTGCGCTTCCACGCCATCTTTTTGCAGGCCTGGGTCTCGCCCCATTTCGTAGCTTGTGTCGCTCAAAACCTCAAGCAGGTGAATAGTGAGGGTCTCGCCTTTGGGGTTGACGACTGTCCAGATGCCTTCTTTGGCATTTTCGGAGAGGCGGTTCGGCGGGTTCATCCAGTTCAGTGGTTTGTAAGCCCCGCCGTCCGCATGAATGGCAACGCTTCCGTCCGCTTTCACCATAATCAACCGCAGGGCTTCGGGTAAATGCGCTTGCAATCGCCCGTCGTAGTTGACCACACAGCGAGTCATTACCAACCGCATCGCCGAATCCTACCAACTCCACCCAACGATGCGTGCTATTGCTCAGAGGCGAGGATGCTCAGCGTGGCAGCGGCTAGTTCGGGGCGACAGATCAATATGTCGGGAAGGTACGGGTCGGGCTGATTGTAGAGCAACGGCTCGCCGTTGAGCCGACTCGCATGGCATCGGGCGGCAACGGCTACCGCAACCGGGGCACAAGAATCCCACTCATACTGACCACCGCTATGCACATAAATGTCGCATTCGCCGCGCACCACGGCCATTGCTTTAGCACCAGCGGCACCCAACTGCACCAAATCCGCTTTAAGTTCCTTGGCGACTCGGATTGCTGCTTTAGGGAGTCGGCCACGTGAGGCAATCACTCGTAGCGGTCGGTCCGCCGTGGCAACGTGTGGCATCGGCGTGGGCTTGTCAGCCGAACTGAACAGCAGCCCTAACGCGGGTAGAGTTACCGCGCCGGCGCAAGGATAATTGTTGATTACTAAACCAACATGAACTCCCCAATCCGTGCGTGCTTCTTGCGCGAACTGTCGAGTGCCGTCGAGCGGGTCGATAATCCAAGTTCGATGTGCGTTCAGACGCGCTTTATCGTCAGTGCCTTCCTCCGACAACACTGCGTCAGCGGGCCGCGCCCGATGCAGTTGTTCCATGAGATGTTCGTGGGCTAGCCGGTCGCCTTCGTCCTGCAACAAGGTTCTTGGAGCATCTTGGGCTTGCAAACGCTGGCGCAGACCTAGCAGCAATCGCCCAGTCTGAACAGCCAACCGAGCCGCAAGGCGATGATCGTGAATAGTTGCGCTGGTTGGTTCGGCGATGATAGCAAATGCTACCAGCAATCTGAGCGGCGGGACTCAGAAAGTCAAAGCCTTCCTCAACAGCTCAGCGTGTTCTTGGGCGTGAACCTTGGCGCTACCGCAAGCCGGACTGCCCGACTCGAAGCGGCTCACCCGCCGTATGCTGTGGGTGCGTTCATGCGCCTCATACAAGCGACCCTTGATTGCGTTCCAGGGCCCCATATTTTCTGGTTCTTCTTGCAGCCAGACAAGTTCGTTGGCAGCATTGTAGATGGCTAATTGCGCGGCGATTGCAGCAAAAGGCCAAGGATATAGTTGTTCGACACGGACAATCGCCACAGGTGCGCCTAAGCGGTCTCGCTGTGCCATGGCATCAACCGCTACTTTCCCGCTGGCGAGCACCACTCGTTTGACCTCAACCGGATTAGGGTTGGCCGGGTCGCCCAACACTTCTTCAAAGGTCCCCGAAAGTAGATGCGACACCGGGGAACGTGAAGAGCGGGCACGCAGCAATGACTTAGGTGTAAACACAATCAACGGCACCCGCACATGCAAGAGTGTTTGTCGCCGCAACAAATGAAAAAACTGTGCCGCCGTGGTGGCGTTGCAGATTTGCATGTTGTCTTCGGCAGCCAACAACAAATAACGTTCCACGCGAGCCGAAGAGTGTTCTGGTCCTTGCCCCTCAAGACCGTGCGGCAACAACATGACCAAACCAGTTTCTTGATTCCATTTGTCTTTGGCGGCAACTATGAACTGATCAATGATGATCTGTGCACCGTTAGCAAAATCTCCGAATTGTGCTTCCCAGATGACTAACGCTTCACGATTGGCGATTGAATATCCGTACTCAAAACCCAAAGCAGCGTATTCCGACAACAACGAGTCGTAAATCCACAGGCGCGCATTGCTTGATGCCAAAGTTGCCAACGGAACGTATTCCGCGCTGGTTTCATAGTCAACTAATGTTGAGTGGCGATGACTGAAGGTGCCTCGCCTAGAATCCTGTCCGGCCAAGCGGATGCTGTTGCCCTCCAACAACAGCGAACCTATCGCCATCGCCTCAGCTAATGCCCAATCAACTTCACCAGCAGCAAACATTGCGTCGCGAGTCTCGAATTGTTGCGCGAGTTTCGGGTGCAATGTGAACCCTTCTGGCAAGGTTGACAACGCCCGATAAATCCGTTGCACGCTGGCATGGTCAATAGAAGTCCGCACGTGAGGTAACACGCCTACTGGTTGCGGTGGCAGCGCCGCTCTTGCATCGGGGTCAGATGCCATGCCCCTAGTCTCGTCAAGCGCTGCTTGTAACCGTGCCCGAAAATCGGCTAGTGCCTCTTCGGCTTGTGCCGCATTCAAATCGCCTCGCTTGGTGAGTGATTCGGTGTAGTGGGTTCGCACCGAAGGGCGAGAGTCAACGCGGCGATACATTTCGGGCAGCGTATAACTAGGGTCGTCTCCCTCATTGTGACCGTGGCGGCGGTAGCAGATCATGTCGATAACTACGTCTTTGTTGAAACGCTGACGATACGCGAACGCTAAGCGTGCGACACGTACACAAGCTTCGGGGTCATCGCCGTTCACATGGAAAATTGGCGCTTGGATCATTTTGGCAACATCAGTTGAGTATTCCGAAGATCGCGCCACATCAGGGGTGGTCGTAAAACCTAGTTGGTTGTTGATGATCACATGTATGGTGCCACCGACGCGGTAGCCTTGGATCTGCGAAAGGTTGAGAGTTTCAGCAACCACACCTTGCCCCGCGAAGGCCGCGTCGCCGTGAATGAGTAGAGGCAGAACCGGGAATTTTTGGTAACCCATTTCTGGGTCGATCAAATCCATTTGAGCCCTTGCCATACCAACCACCACTGGGTCAACGGCTTCCAAATGGCTTGGATTCGCAGCTAACTCAAGGGCGAGTTCGTTGCCTTTATAGCTAACAAAGGTTCCTTTTTGCCCAAGATGATATTTCACGTCTCCAGAGCCTTGGGTCATTTGTTCAATATCGCCTCCCTCAAACTCGGTAAAGAGCTCTTTATAGGTTTTGCCGACAATGTTGACCAACACATTGAGGCGACCCCGATGCGCCATCCCCATCACCGCACTCGCGAGGTTGTTGTCGGCCGCGGCGCCGAGTACTGCATCAACTAGAGGAATGGTGCTCTCAGCTCCTTCAATCCCGAAACGTTTCTGCCCAACGTATTTTGTGGCTAGAAACGTTTCGAGAGCTTCCGCTGCATTTAGGAGCCGGAGAATGTGCCGTTGTTCTTCGGCATCTATGTGTGTATCAGCGCCCTCAAGTTGTTCTTGCATCCAACGTTTCTCGACCGGGTTTTGAATGTGCATGTATTCAACGCCGACGGTGCGGCAATATGCATCACGCAACACGCCTAACAACTTGCCGAGAGCCATTTTCGGTGTGTCTCCAACCATGGCGTAAATACCGGTGTCGCTACCAGTGAGAAACTCTCGGTCTAAATCCCAGATGGTGAGGCCATACGTTGCCGGGTCAAGTTCGGCGTGCATCTTTGGTTCTTTGACCTGCAAGGGATCGAGGTCGGCGATTAGATGACCACGCACGCGGTACATGTTGATCAACTGGTTGACTTTGGCTTGCTTTTCAAGCAGCGAGCTCTCGCGGTCTACCGGGTTTATGTCGCGCCGCCATTTCACTGCTTCGTAAGGAACTTCTAGAGATGTGAAAACATCTACATAAAAGTTGTCTTCGCCGAGCAGCAGATCATGTACTTTGCGCAAGAAGAGACCCGATTCGGCTCCCTGAATGATTCGATGATCGTATGTGGAAGTGATGGTCAGAACTTTGGAAAGGCCCAGCGAGGCCAAAGTTGCGGGGTCAGCCGCTTCGAAACCGGTAGGGTAGGCGATTGAACCGACACCAACGATTAGACCTTGCCCGGTCATGAGCCTGGGCACAGACTGCAAGGTGCCGATTGTTCCTGGGTTGGTGAGAGTAATCGTGGTTCCGCTGAGGTCGTCTGGGTTTATTCTGTTGGTGCGGACCCTTTGGAGAATGTCTTCGTATTCTCTGGCAAACTCGCGAAAGGTTAAGGTGTCTGCTTTTTTGATGCAGGGAACCATGAGTGTGCGTGATCCGTCGGCTTTGGCTAGATCCACTGCAATACCAAGCGCCACGTGGGGATTTTCTACTAATGCGGGTTCACCGTTTGGGCCATGTGTGAAGGAGTTGTTCATGACCGGGTATTCGTCGGCTATGGCTCGCACGACCGCGTAACCGATCAAGTGCGTGAAGGATATTTTGTCCGCCATTTTTCGACCGAGATATCCGTTGATGATCTTGCGATTGACTTCTAAGAGTTTCGCGGGTATTTCTCTGAAGCTAGTGGCGGTGGGTATGGTCAGTGAAGCTTCCATGTTTTCCACGATGCGTGCCCCCACTCCCCGAATGACACTGTCATGAGCAACTTGCTGCACAACCGTTGGCTCGGGTGCGGGCGCGCTGGCGTTGATGGTCGGCGGTTTGGTGCTGCGCTTGGGGGTGATGTCGCTCGCGGTTGTTTCAATGAGCGTTTTGGTTTTCGCTGGCGGCTTGGTTGGTGTGTGGTTTTCGTTTTCAAAAATTGTTCGCCATTGCTGGTCTACGCTCGCCGGATCACTTTTCCAGTGGGTGCGCATTTCATCAATGAGCCAGTCGTTGGGGCCATGGTTGGCAGATGTGTGATTGGTCACGTCGCTAGTGTAGGCCAACTCTGCACATCAAACCCGCAAACCAAATCTGCACATTGAAATACATTGAACAGTGAAATACATTGAACACGGCTTTGCGCGGAGCCACGGAGATTTGCTAAGGGAAGGCAACAACCGCAGACTGGGCATCTACCTACTATGATTTGCTGGATGCGAATTGCCACATGGAACGTGAACTCGCTGAAGGCGCGCCTACGCCGTGTTGAACGCTGGCTCGAAATGTTCGAACCTGATGTGTTGTGTCTGCAAGAAACCAAACTTGCCGATGAAGCGTTTCCAGCAATGACTTTCGAAGCATTGGGTTACGACAGTTTCCATCACGGTGAAGGTCGTTGGAACGGGGTGGCCATCCTTTCACGCGTCGGCATTGAAGACCCACTAGCTGGTTTTGGTGACGGCAAACCAGCAGACTCCGATGCGCGTTTGGCCTGGGCCACCTGTGGCGGCGTGCGTCTAGCCTCTTGTTACGTGCCCAACGGCCGCGCCCTAGACCATGAGCACTATCAATACAAACTCCGTTGGCTCGACCGCTTGCTAAATGACCTTGATGGTCAATGTGTTCCTAGTGAAGACATCGTGGTTTGTGGTGATTTCAACATCGCTCCGCAAGACCGTGATGTGTATGATCCGAAACATTTCGAGACGCACACGCACACCAGCAAACCCGAACGTCAACGCATCGCCGCGTTAGCAGACTGGGGGTTGAATGACGTGTTCCGTGAACATCACCAAGACCAGCGCCTCTACTCATGGTGGGACTATCGAGGCGGTAACTTCCATAAGAAAATGGGTATGCGCATCGACTTGGTGTTGACCTCGCAGTCGCTAACCAAACGCACCGAGTTAGCTCTGATTGACCGCAACGAACGTAAAGGCCCCAAAGACGACCCCCCAAGCGACCACGCCCCGGTATTTATAGACCTCAACTATTAGGAACGAAGAGAAAACCGTACTGCTAATGCTGACTCCACTTGATGAGCACCAGTTGTTGGTGTTTTGGACACAACTACTAGTCCTCGTTGCGGTGGCTCGTCTCTTCGGAGCGTTCATGCGGCGCATCAATCTGCCCTCGGTGATTGGTCAATTGGCTGCCGGAATACTTGTGGGCCCGTCCATTTTTGGGCGGATTTGGCCAAGCGGTTTCGAATGGTTCTTGCCGCATGAGGAGATTTCGTCAGGTGCTTTGCTCGCGGTTAGTTGGTTAGGCGTGGCTTTATTGCTGGTGACGGCCGGGTTTGAAACCGACCTAGGTTTGATCCGCAGTCTCGGCCGGGCTGCCGCGTTGGTGACTGGTTTCAGCCTGGTTGTGCCGTTGATCGGTGGGTTGCTGGTGGGGGTTTCCTTGCCCGACACATTTGTTGGGGACGAGGCTGACCGTGTTGTGTTCGCATTGTTTGTGGCTGCGGCGTTAGCGGTTTCGGCGTTGGCGGTGATCGCCAAGATTCTCTCTGAGCTTGGTTTGATGCGGCGAGACTTTGGCCAGATCACAGTTGCGGCGGGGATGGCTAATGATGTGATTGGTTGGGTGATGTTGGCGATCTTCGCGAGCTTCGCAGCTTCGGGTGCGGTTTCGCTGCGGGTTGTCCTTGAGACTGTGATCGGTTTGGCCTTGTTTTTGACGTTTGCAATGACCCTCGGCCAGCGTCTCGTGGACCTGGCACTGCGTTGGGTGCGTCGCGACGGCGCCAACATTGCTGGGGCCATGACCGTGGTGGTGATGACCATGTTGATTTACGGTGTTGCCACTCAAGCGCTAGGTATTGAAGCGGTTTTGGGTGCTTTTGTGGCAGGTGTGGTGCTGCATCGTTCGAGGTTCGGTCAGCCCGAAGTTCTGCACCACATCGAATCGTTGACTACTAGCTTGCTGGCACCGATTTTCTTTGCTACAGCAGGTATGCGGGTTGACCTCGGTTTGCTTGGTGGTGAAGCGTTGAGTTGGTTGCTTGTGGTGTTGGCGGTGGCGATTGGTGCTAAATTCGCTGGCGCGTTTGTTGGTGCTCGTCTGGCGGGCCAAAGCAGGCGCGCGGCTGCGGCTTTGGGCGCTGGCCTCAATGCTCGTGGTGCGCTGGAGATTGTGATCGCTTCGGTGGGTTTGTCGCTCGGCGTGTTTAGTGAAACGGCATACACCGTCATCGTGATCGTTCCTTTGGTGACTTCGGTTTTCGCGGCGGTTTCGTTGCGGGGTGTGGTGCGTGGTTGGCGGGGCTCGGCTGATGAGCGGGAGCGGCTTGATCGTGAGCAGGCCTTGAGCCGTAATTTGGTTGTTAAATCGTCGCGTATTTTGTTGCCGACCCGAGGTCAGCCGGCTTCGATTGCGGCGGCTCAACTTGTGCATTTTGCATGGCCGATTGAAGCTCCGACCACACTGGTCTCGGTCTCAGCGAGCGGTGAGCGACCCGATGTGTCGGTTCTTGAGGCGGTGCTCAACGAGCGCCAGGTAGACCATCGCAGTGTCAATGCGGCGGATGCGGCGGATGCCGCGGCCGCTATCGCCGCTGAGTCCCGTTTGGGTTATGGCTTGGTCGCGGTCGGTGTGGCTACCCGTCACGAAGGCCAGTTGTATTCGCCGATGGTCGACGAAATCTTGCTCAACGCCACGATCCCGGTGTTGATTGTGCGACGCGCCCGGGGGCTTGAGCGTCCTTTGCCTGCTGCCTTTGGTCGGGTGGTGGTGCCGGTTACCGGCACGCGTTCGTCTAGTGCTGCTCAAGAAGTGGCTTTCAGTATTTCGGCGCAGTTAGGAACGGAGGTGTTGTTGACTCATGTGCTCAACCGTAAGACTTTGGTTCCTCGGGTGTTGAAGTTGCGTTCCACTGAAGCCGACCCGAGGGAAGTGATAGCCAAAGAGTTGATGGATTTAGCTACTGATCGGGCTGTTGAAGCGGGTATCTGGCCCCGCACGTCGATCCGCAGTTCAACTGATATTCCGACCGCTCTGGTGAGCGCAGCTAGGGAGGAAGATTGCGACCTGGTGGTGCTTGGGGCGCAGTTGCGCAGTGTCGACGGGCGGCCTTTCTTGGGGCATACGGTGGAGATGGTGCTTGAGCAGTGCGACGCAAACGTGGCAGTGGTGGTCTTGCCTCGCCGTGATTAGCTCGGTGTGGCCGTTTGGGGATTAGTGATCGCGAGGAGTTGTTCGCCAAAGCGCTTAGCGAGGTATGGGCCAATTGTGGCGGAGAGTTCGCTGGTGTTGGCTGGGGGTTGTCGTGCGAGTATGTGCAGCGTACTATCCCGCAAAACCGCTTGAGGGGCGATGCGCGCGGCGCGTGCCGCGCTGCTGCGCCATTTTTGGAGATCGCTTAGCACCGCAGCACTGCTGTCTGACTTGTGCTGTGACGAGCCCCTGTGAAGCTGTATTCGCAAGGCTGCTATCTGGGCAGCATGGTTTTGCGTTTCTGCTGGCTTGTCAACGTCAAAGGCACCCAACCAGGGTGTCGGAGAACGCTCAACGAACTTGTCGTTGATCTTGCGGGTAGCGCACCACATGACATGCAAGCGTTGTTTGGCTCTAGTGGCGGCAACGTAGAGTAAGCGTTGTTCTTCGTGTCGTGCGGCGCGGGTGCGGGCGTGGGCAATCGGCACCAAGCCGTCTTCTAGGCCGATTAGATGCACGATCGGCCACTCGCGTCCTTTGGCGGCATGGAAGGTACACAGTTCGACTGCATCAACGGGTGTTGCAGTTCGATCATTGGCTTTCAACGAGGCCACGAATTCTGCCACGCGGGCATCGGGTTCTAGCGCTAGATGGTCTCTCGCGAGTGCTAGAAACGCTGAGATCAACTCCGGTGCTTCCTGTGCCACTTCTGCAAGCGTGTCTTGGCGTAGTTTTTCGTCGATGATTGCGATTGAGAGTGCGCCGTTTTGAGGCCAACGGTGAAGCAGGTCAATAATTGCTTGCTGGCGCAACAAGCTTTGCTCACGGCTCTGCGTCGGCACGCCCAACCCCACAAGCGCTTTTTGCAATGGTGACAGTTGGGCGTTGGTGCGAGCCAGCACTGCTTGATCTCGCCACGAAACTCCTTCGGCGCGAGCGGCACGAATGGCTTGTGCGATTGCTTCCGGTTCTTGGGGCTCGGCTGTGATGGTGATTGTGGGCGGGTCGCCACTAGGTCGAACCGCACGCTGGGGTTCTTTGTTGAGCACCCGAGCCGCGGCGGCAACCACTTCTGGGGTTGAACGGTAGTTGGTGTGCAGTTTTATCACCGCAATGTTCTGGAAATGCTGGTCGATTTCGCAGATGAAATCGGGGTCGGCGCCGTTGAATCCATAGATTGCTTGGTCGGGGTCACCTACGACCGCTAAGGTCGATTGAGCACCGAGCCAAGCCTGCAAAACGGCGAATTGCAGCGGGTTCACGTCTTGAAATTCGTCGACAAAGAGATGTCGAAAATACCAGCGTTGGGTCTCTGCGAAAGCGTCTTGTTGGGATAAAACGGCGTGGCAAAGCGCCAACACGTCATCGAAATCGATGAGCCGACGGCGCCGTTTCGCATTTATGTACGCAGCGTAAGCGCTTGCTGTGAACTCGGCGCTTTGGGGAGGTTTGCGGCCTGCTCGTCTGGCCCGATCAGCGTAATTTTCAGGTGTGACTAGTTGAGCTCGAGCCCAACCTATTTCACCGTCTAATGCACTAACAGATACCCGGTCTAAACCGCGATTCTCTCGGGCCAGTAGCGCGATACGGTTTGTTGTGAGCTGCATGTGTGGTTGCTGATTGTGGTCCCAGTAACGTCTCAACAAAGCCAAAGCCGCAGCGTGGAAAGTGCCAGCCGCAACTGTTTCTCTGATCCCGAGGAGACGTAATCTAGCTGCCAGTTCCGCAGCGGCATTGCGTGTGAAGGTGAGCACCAGAGCGCGCCGCGGGTCAATATTGCCTTGTGAGGATTGCCATGCCAGACGGCGCGTCAAGACGCGGGTTTTGCCAGAGCCAGCGCCGGCGATGATGCAAAGCGGTGATGCTGTCGTGGTTACCGCTTCACGCTGTTCGGCGCTAAGCGTTGCCAACAAGCTGTTGGTTTGGTCTTCGCGGTTAGCGTTCATACCCGCACTTTACCCAACCTCAACAGCCTCGCCCGCGTGGCCCGTCTCGCCCGTCTCGCCCGTCTCGCCCATGTTGTCGGTGTTGCCCGTCTCGCCCGCGTTGTCGGTGTTGCCCGCGTGGCCCGTCTCGCCCGTGTTGCCCGCGTTGCCCGCGTGGCCCGTCTCGCCCGTGTTGCCCGCGTTGCCCGTGTTGCCCGTCTCGCCCGTGTTGCCCGTCTCGCCCGTGTTGCCCGTCTCGCCCGTGTTGCCCGTCTCGCCCGCGTTGCCCGCCTCACCTGCACTTTATCGAGTCTCGCCCGTCTCGCCCGCGTTGTCGGTGTTGCCCGTCTCGCCCGCGTTGTCGGTGTTGCCCGTCTCGCCCGCGTTGTCGGTGTTGCCCGTCTCGCCCGCGTTGTCGGTGTTGCCAGCGTGGCCCGTCTCGCCCGCGTTGCCCGCGTGGCCCGTCTCGCCCGGCTCGCTGCCAGAGTGGCTAGGCAAAGTGGGTTGCAGCCGCGCGGTGCGTTTGGGGTCTATGTGCAAACGCACCGGTTCGCCGCTGTTGTGAGCTTCATTGACTCGGAAACGGAGTTCGCCGAGATCGGTGCTGACCGTGAGATCGTGATAGTCACCTTTGAAACGGGACTCTCGCACTTCACCAAGAAGTTCGCCGTCGGCGCGCACGGTTGCCGCGTCACGGCGCAGCACCTCAAGCAATTTTCCTCGGCGGACGATGTTGTGATGCCCTAAAAACCTAGCCACGGTGACGGTTTGCGGGTCTGCCCAAACCTCAGCGGGAGATCCAACACGCAAAACACGACCATGCTGCATCACCACAAGCCGATCGGCGAGGCTAAACGCTTCATCATGGTCATGGGTCACGTGCACTGCGGTTGTGTTGGTTGCTCGCAGCACCTGAGGCAGTTCTTGAGTCAGACGGTCTCGCAAACTGCGGTCTAGGGAACCGAACGGTTCATCAAGCAACAACAACGCAGGCTGTGGAGCCAAAGAGCGAGCCAAAGCCACCCGCTGCGCTTCGCCGCCGGAAAGGGTTGCCACGTTACGCTGCTCAAAACCGCTGAGCCCAACCAACTGCAACAATTCAGCGACCTTGGCACGACGCGGTATAGCGGCCATGCCGGCCATGCGCAACCCAAAACCCACATTGCCGGCCACGTCTTGATGCGGAAATAGCGTGTGGTTCTGAAACATCAGGCCAATGCCGCGTTGATGCGGTAAGCGCGCTGTGCTGTCTTTACCGTCTATCACGATTCTGCCCCGATCGGGGTTACACAGCCCCGCCAACACCCTCAACATGGTTGATTTTCCGCATCCACTCGGCCCTAAGACCACCACTTGTTCAGCAGGCGAGATGGTCAGTGAAACCTCCCGCAACGCAGTCACATTCCCGAAACGCACCGTCACCGAATCCAGTTCCCAACGGCGTGCCAGCTCCCGCGTCACAAGAAATCTTCTTGTTTACCACGCGCCGCCTCAATCGTCACCACGGCCACCGCCACGATCACCATCAACAACACCGCGAGTGCCATCGCTTGACCCCGTAGCAATTCACCCGGGGTGGACAACAAACGAAACAATGCCAAAGGAGCGGTCATATTCTCAGGACGGCGCGGCAAAAATGAGGTTGCCCCGAACTCACCGATCGACACTGCAAAAGCAAAACCAGCACCAACTAGCAATGCCCGACTAGCAATTGGCAAATCAATTACACGCCGAACTCGGCTAGGCGATGCACCCAGCACTGCTGCCGCTTCGCGTAGTTGTGGATCAATGCGCCGCAATACTGGCACCATGGTTCGCAGCACAAAAGGCACCCCGATTAGCGCGTGGGCGATAGGGATTATCCACCACGAAGTTCGTAAGTCAAGCGGGGGCGCAGCAAAGGCCAGCAGTATCCCAAGACCAATCGTGACGGCTGAAGTACCCAAAGGTAAAGTCAATCCCAAATCAAAAACACGGCGCAACTCAGTACGCCCATGCACTGCCAAGAATGCTGCCAAAGACCCCACTACCAGCGCTATCGCAGTTGCCACAACAGCGTAAACTAACGAGTTGGTCAGTGCCGTGGTAGGCGACACTGGGAGTTGTGCAACACGCTCGGTTAACCCCCGATAATGGTCGAAACCGTAAGTGCCGCCCACCGCGAACGAACGTTCAACTAGTAGCACAATCGGTGCCCCAAGCAAGGCAGCCATCAACACAACATTGAACCCCACGAATGTTTTGGGTAACGCTTTCGTGGCACGAGTGAAGACACCGGTTGGTGCCGGGCGACGCCGCTCAATCACGTTCGTCGCAGCCAAAATCAGCACCACAAACGTTACCTGCACAAGAGCCCACCCAGCAGCCATCGGAAAATCACTGCGGTTAATCGCCTGTCGAAAAATCTCCGTCTCAATAGTCGGATTGCGATGTCCGCCAAGCAGCAAAATCACCCCGAAAGAAGTAAAAGAAAACAGAAAAACTATGGCTGCGGCCGAAGCTATAGCAGGCCTCAGACGCGGCAGAGTCACAGTTCTGAACGTTTGAAGTGGTCCTGCACCCAAAACCCGGGCCTGCTCCTCAAGTTGCTGGTCTAATCCAGCCCAAAACGAACCCACGATGCGCACCACAACTGCATAATTAAAAAAAACATGCGCTATCAGTATCGCCCAAACCGTGTGGCGCAAACGAAAGCTCCCTTGGTCAAGGCCGAAGCGCACGAAAAGCCCTTCAAAAGCGCCAGCCACCACCACAGTTGGCAGCACAAACGGAATTGTCACCAGCCCCCGCAACCAATACTTCCAGCGGCCTTGCAAACGTGAAACCAGTGCCGCCGCGGGTAGAGCCACAAGCAAGGTGAGCATGGTTGAAGCCAACGCTTGGGTGATCGTGAACCAAACCACACCGCGGTTGCGTGGCGATCCAAACAAATCCGCTAGCGGGGCTAACCCTTGCGTCCCAAGACCGTACCAGAGTATCGTGGCGAGGGGATAGGCAAAGAAAGCGGCTAGGAATAGCGCGGGGATGCCACCGACGATGGCGCGGCCACCGAATTTCGCTAACCGAGGACGATCTCGACCCACCGCTCAGTCCACTCGTCACGGTTCGCCTCAATCTCTTCGGGTGAGATGGTTAGCGGGTCGCTGGCGACTCGTGCATGGTCCACAAACACCTGCGGTAACGTGGCACTGCTCAGAACTGGGAACACAAACATGTTGAGTGGCACATCGTTTTGGAACGTTGGGGTGAGCATAAAATCAATGAGTGCTTGGGCTTGGGTTGGATGGTCGGTACCAGCGAGAACCCCAGCGAATTCAATTTGACGGAAACACGAATCGAGGAGAACTTCTGTTGGTGCGGTGTCGGTTGGTTCAGCGGCGAACAACACCTCGGCGGGTGGGCTTGAGGCGTAGGACACCACCATGGAGCGGTCTCCGCCGCCAGCTATGAAATCTCCATAGTAGGCATCCTCCCAACCGGCGGTTACGGTCACGCCGTTGCTAGCTAGGTTGGCCCAAAACTGTTGCCAGTCGTTCGTGCCAGCGATAGTTGCCAACAAGAATGCAAGTCCTGGTGAAGAAGTTTCGGGGTGTTGCACCACGAGTTGATCGGCGAGTGCTGGGTCGGTTAAGTCTTCAAGGGTTTGTGGTGGGTCGCTGGGTAGTGCATCAACCCAATAGTTCACACAGACATCGCCGTAGTCGATGGGTGTCACACGATTCTCGGGGTCTAACTGGAACTCTTCGGGTACCGCGGAGAGGTTGGGTGACTGGTAGGGCTCAAACAAGTCGGCATTGAGAGCTCGTGCGAGGAAAGTGTTGTCTACGCCAAACATCACATCGCCGAGGGGGTTGCTAGAGGTCAAGATCGCTTGGCTGACCATGGTGCCGGCATCGCCAGCTTGCAGCAGTTCCACATTGATCCCAGTTTGGTCGGTGAAAGCCTCGAGGGTTTCCTCCGAGATGCTGAACGAATCGTGTGTGACGAGGGTTATGGTCGCGTTTTCGGTCGTGGTCGTGGTCGTGGTTGTGGGGGTGGTGGTCGAGGTTTCGGGTGTGGTGGTGGGGTTGGTGTTGGTTTCGCTGGCACCGCCACATGCGCTGGCAGCCAGAGCGACCGAAAGCCAGATTAGGTATTTTTTGATTGATTTAGCCATTGTTTCCTCCGCTGGAATTACCCAGATCAGGTTCGTGTGGGTCGCCGACGCAGGTTGGTCGACCTCTCAGCCCGGCTGTCCCGAGCTCCCCAGTATTGGTTTTGCACGATTATAGTTGCAGTTTTCCAACTCGCAACATTATTTTCTTGAAGGTTTTTCCTGCAAGCATGCTTCCAGTCGGGCATGCTGATGACTATGCCACGCGCCATAAACAGAACCATCGAAATCGAATACGAAGCTTTTGGATCACGAGACGACCCGGTTCTCATGTGCGTCCCCGGGCTTGGGAGCCAACTGCTTTCGTTCCCGACTGAACTTTGCGAGGCCTTCGTTGATCGAGGGTTTTTTGTGATTCGTATGGACAACCGCGATGCTGGTTTGTCATCCATGACCACTGATGATGCCCCCTACACGCTCAACGAAATGGCCGACGATGTAGTAGCGGTTTTAGACCACGCTGGAGTCTCCCAAGCAATGATTCTAGGGGTATCGATGGGTGGGATGATTGCACAAGTAACCGCGATCAGGCACCCGCACCGCACCAATGGCTTGGTGTCGATCATGTCCACTACCGGCGAAAGCGATGTTGGTGGCCCAACCCTAGAAGCGTGGGATGCTCTTGTTGCCCCGCCAGAGGAATCGATCGAGGCGCAAATTGAGGCTGATCTCCGAGCTTGCAAAATCTGGTCTAATCCCGAATGGTTCGATCCCGAGACTTTCCGTGCGAACGCGGCCTCCACCTACCAGCGTGCTTGGAACCCAGGCGCGGCGCAACGCCAAATCCGCGCCATCATGTCAAGTGAAAGTCGGGTTGGTGCGCTAGGTGAAATACGTGTGCCAACGCTGGTTATCCATGGTGCCTTAGACACGTTGATAGATCAATCTGGTGGTGCCCGCACCGCCGAACTAATTCCTGGTGCCCGCTACTTGTTGCTTGAGGACATGTCGCACGATTTCGTTCCTCAAGCTTGGCCTCCAATAATTGAAGCAGTCACCGCCCTAGCCGCTAGCTGACTTTTTGGTGTGGCGGATTTTCGATGCGGGCCTGGTGGGGCTCGTGGGGCTCGTGGGGCTCGTGGGGCCCGTCATTTGATTGATGTCGAGAGCGCCTTTGGGTAATACTCAAGGAAGCGGCGTATATCAGCCACGGTGAACTCCAAATTACCATCGCCACCAACAACACGGTGTCGGTTGATGGAGCGAGGTCCCCTGAGTAAAACGGCTCCAAAAAATAGTGCGAGATGAAACCGCCCTCATATGGGGTCTCACCTGCCAACCGCCAGAAGTGCTTCTCCCAGACGGTTAGAGGGCAGGCTAAACCTATTATGTTCACCAACGCGGTTGGCACCAACATCGCCAAGTAGCATCGCAATAAGCGTGGTCGGCGCGCCACAAAGGGTACGCCGAAAACCAAGAAGACGGTTAGCAACCCGTGCGCTAAAGCCATCAAGATGGCCATTGTCAATGCAGCCATGCCTTCAGACTACACCGAGTCTGCAATTAGCGCAGGAGCAATCTTCAATTGGCGCAGGAGCACATCTCGAAAAAAATATAAGCAAATTCTATTTTTTTCGCGACGCAAAACTTTTTTCTCTGCTATGCTTCTTCTCGTACAACCTAAGGCCGTGGGTCTTAGGTATCCGGGGCGGTGGTGTGCATCCTTTGGGGGAGGAGGTGCGCTCCACCGCCCCAGTCTCGTTAACGCCCTGTGTCAACGCCCTCTGTCAACGCCCTCTGTCAAGGCCCTCTGTCAAGGCCCGGTGTCGGGTCGGTCGAGACCCTGTGTCGGCTCGTGATCTTGGCGGTGCATACTTGGTGCAACACTACTCCGCTGGGTCGATTGTGAGGGTGGCATCGGCGAACTTGGCATCGTTGGGGTCATGCGTCACCCACAGCACAGTCGGGTGGTCGGTGTGCATCAACAATTCCCTCAAAGGAGCACGGCTTTGCTCATCAACCGAAGCTAACGGTTCATCCAACAAGAGCACCTCGCTAGGCGTGGCAATAGCTCTAGCGATGGCCGCACGTTGACGTTGGCCACCAGAAAGTTGAGCAGGCCGTGCCAGGGCCACAGTTTGTAAGCCAACAACTTCAACGACACGAGCCGCTTGTTCACGGGCGACTGCTCTTCTTGCGCCTGCTCGCCGTAGCGGGTAGGCCACATTGTCGAGCACCCGAAGATGCGGAAAAAGTCGGTGGTCTTGAAAAGCCAGCGC
>JAHQYM010000137.1 GCA_024421095.1 Acidimicrobiia bacterium | reverse complement strand
CCTTAAACAAATCAGCCTGACACGGCTCCACACCCACAGTCACAACAAAAACCTCCCCACACAAAACGGACTACAACAATGTAATTATAACACCAACCCTACCGAGAAAAACACCAGCCACCTAGCGAACCGCACCGCAGGCTGGCAGACTAAAAGCTGTGTTACGCAAACAACAAATCATTTTTTCTTTGATGGTGGCTATCGGGGTTGCTTTAATCGCGGTCACCGCGCTCATTGACCGCGGCGGGCAAGAGGATTTAGCGTTGTCGATACCTGGCGTGGAGGCGTTGATCCCTCAACGCAACGATGAAGTTTTGCAGCAACAACAGGTTGGCATCGACCTGTCTCCCGAGTATCGCCTCGTGGAGATGACCATTTCCGCGAATGCAAATTGTGCTGAAGCGGTGACCGTCACCGCGCACGTGCGCCGAGTGGATGGCCTCGCACAATTCCTTTATCAACCTGCGGCAAATTTACCGGTTGAAGCGTTGGCCCCCGACCAGAATTGCGTCACCGCAACCATTGAGAAGATATCCGAACCGGGTATTTACACTGATGTTGAGTGGGGTTTCACCGTCAACTGAGCAAGCAGAACCGCACCGGTGCGCTTTACTCCCAAGAACCTCGGCCTTGTTGCCGGTCTAGTTCAGCGATAAGTAACGGTGCCGGGTCTTGCCAACCATGGGGCTTGAGGATCTTGCCGTCATCACGACGGATGACCTTGCCATCAACCACCTTGGCCATGTTGGCACGATGCACGATCTCAAACACCGGGTCTAGGTTCAGACCATGACGCACCGCAGCATCACAGATGTAGTAGATGGCATCAACTAATGCGTCTGCTTGTTCCACAACATTTTGGGCTTGGCGAAGTTCGTCGAGTTCGTCGTTAACCATTTCGGCAACGAACTCAACAGCCTGCACGTCGAGTAATTGCGGGACGGCGGGCAGGCTATGGTCATTGCAGACATCGCTGAATTCTTTGACTAGGCTTGTGTAAGTCATCGGGATCCTTTCGGTAATTCGCCAGAAGCGAGCAGGTCAACGAAAGCGTTTTCGTCAATCATGGGCACCCCAAAGGCCTCGGCTTTGGTGACTTTTGCGGCACCCGGGCTTGCGCCAACCACAAGAGCAAGCGTCGACTTAGAAACGCTGCCAGGCGATTTTCCACCTCTGGACAATATGGCTTGTTTGGCTGCTTCACGAGTAAAACCGTCAAACGTGCCGCTCACCACAACAGACGCATTAGCAAGCGTTCGGGGCACAGTGGTTGCGGATTGTTCGGCTTCTAGCGTCAGACCGCTAGCTTCGAGACGGTCAATGAGTTCGCGGTTGCGCGTGGTTGCGAACCAACTATGCACTGCAACGGCTGTGACCGATCCGAACCCCTCGATTGCCGTTAGTGCCTCTACACTGGCCTTCATTATCTGACGGATGCTCGGGAAAGCTGCTGCCAACACCGCTGCGTTGACTTGCCCGATTTCGGGTATGCGCAGGCCAAAAATTAGGTTAGCGAGAGGCCGAGACTTGGATTGTTCGATGGCTTCACGCAGATTGTTGACCGACTTTTCTAGGTAGCCCGGCATTTCTAGGATTTTGTCGAAGTCGAGCCGATACAGGTCGCTGACATCATTTAGCAAACCTGCGGTGACGAACCTGTCAACGTTTTTTTCACCCAAGAATTCGATATCCATCGCGTTGCGGCCAGCAAAATGTTCGATGCGGCCGCGGATCTGGCGAGGGCAATCGAAGTTAACGCAGTGAGTGGCCGCCACACCCTCGTGGCGTGCCAACGGCTCACCGCAAACTGGGCAATTTCTTGGGAAGACCCACGGTGATGAATTTGCGGGGCGATCTGCTAACACTGGGCCAACAACTTCGGGGATGACATCTCCGGCACGCCGCACGATCACTGTGTCGCCGGGCCGCACGTCTTTGGATCTTACTTGGTCTTCGTTATGTAGGGTTGCGGTGCCTACCGTCACGCCACCGACAAATACGGGTTCTAGTTGTGCAAATGGCGTGGCTTGGCCTGAGGGCCCAATCGACACGCTGATGTCGGTAAGGGTGGTGGTGGCTTCTTCCGGTGGGAGTTTATAGGCTATCGCCCAGCGCGGTGCTTTGGCATCGGCACCCAACTCGCTTTGGATTTGCAAGTCATTCACCTTCACCACGATGCCATCAAAGTCGTAGTCAAGGGTGTGGCGCATTTCGGCTAGTTCCTTCACTCGGGTTTCCACTTCAGGTAGCGAAGCGAAGACGCGGTTGTGGTCGTTGACGGGAAATCCGAGTGTTTTCAACCATTTTAGGGCACTTGTATGGTCGTCCAATTGAGGCCCGCCCGTGGCGAAACTGAGTTGATAACAGTAAAACGACAGGTCTCGACCTGCGGTTACGTCCGCCGATATTTGACGCAGCGAGCCGGCAGCAGTGTTGCGAGGGTTAACAAAACGTTTCGCTTTAGTACCATCAGCTTCGGCTCGCTTTTGCTGGAGTTCGTTGAACGCTTCGAAACTCGACAGCTTCATGTAAACCTCGCCGCGCACTTCCAGCAATTTCGGCACCTGCGGCGGGCCGAGTTGCGTTGGCGGGCCGAGTTGCTTCGGCGCGCCGACAAGTTGCGTTGGAATGTCGCTGATGGTGCACACATTGTGGGTGACATCCTCGCCGACTTTGCCGTCACCTCGGGTTGCACCCTGCACCAACAGCCCGTCTTCGTAAAGCAAAGAAATCGCTAAACCATCTAGCTTCAGTTCAACCGCGAACGATCCCGGCGATCGGCCATCTAGCCGCCGCAACAACCGCTCATGCCATGCACGCAGTTCATTAATGTCAAAGGCATTGTGCAAAGACAACATGGCACTGGTGTGGGTGACCGGCGCGAAAGCCTCATTGCGGGGGGCACCAACTTGCTGTGTGGGTGAGGTGTCGGCGCTCAACTCTGGGTGCGCCAATTCAAGGTCTGCTAGCTCGCGTTTAAGTTGATCGTATGTGGCATCAGGAACCTCGGGGTTGTCGAGTACGTGATAAGCCCTGTTGTGTCGGGCGATCTCGGCACGCAGTTGGTTTATCCGCCGACCGACTTCTGAGATGTGCGAGTTGGTATCTTGGGGCATACTGTTTTGAGGTTAGCAAGACCTAACCTAGCTTCGTGCTTTCACGCTTCCGTAATGCCTCTACAGCCCAAAGAATGTGCTGGTTAACACTACTGTTGTGGATCACGCAGCCTTTCGCATTGGGTCCCCTGATTGCCGA
Source organism: Acidimicrobiia bacterium (assembly GCA_024421095.1). Lineage (GTDB taxonomy): Bacteria > Actinomycetota > Acidimicrobiia > Acidimicrobiales > Aldehydirespiratoraceae > VXYK01. Next base: position 2,573 of record JAHQYM010000137.1, on the reverse strand, counting down.
TGCTCTGCAAGGGGTATCCGGTGAGTTGTCCAACGCCGCGCTCAACGCTGGTTCTGTGGCAACTTGGGTTCTGTGGTTGGTGGTGTTGGTCTCGTTGGCGGTGAGATTGCCGGTGTCCTTGACGGTTGCTCGCATTGGTTTGGGCAACGCATTCTTGTTGAGCGTTTGGGCGGCAACGTTCGCTTCGCAAACGCTTTCGGTGGTTTTGGGCATAGCTGTGAGCGTGAGCGCTTGTGCCACAGCGCTAGTTCCGGGTGTGGCCGACTGCTATATCAACGGGGCGAGTTACGGTGAGGAGAAACGTTTCATGTTGCGTGCCCCTGGCCCGGTGCTACTGTTTTTTGTTGTGCCGGCGTGCATGATAGTGGTCTTCGGAGCTACCGGTGGGTTGCTGTTGTTGCTGAACCAGGTTTGGTTCTGGGGAGTGTTGGCCACACTTGGCGGCCTTCCGAGCGCAGTTCTTGCGTTCAATGCTCTTTACCGTCTCACCGATCGGTTTATAGTGTTCGTGCCCAACGGCTTGGTTCTACACGACCGAAACGTGTTACGTGAACCAGTGTTGTTGAGCAAAAGAGATGTGGTTGGGTTGGCACCTGCGGAGGTTGACACTAACGCTACCGACCTCACGGCCTCGGCTTTGGGGTTAGCACTTGAAGTCAAACTACGTGCTCCTATCAAACTTTCGTTGGTTAGCGGCCGCAACAGCACCGAAGAACACCAAATCAAATCGCTGCTGATTTCTCCTAGTTGTCCAGCCGATGTGATGCAAACAGCCAAGCAACGCGGCATCACCGTAGCATAAGCTCGCCGGATGCCACAACGGGGCGGTCTCGCATACGGTCGTCCGAACCCACCCCCAAGGACAGACGTTTCGTTGCGTCTACTTTCATCAAACGGATGCTAATGTGGCGCTTCGCGTTTTAGGTCGGGCGTTGACCTGCTGGGCGGGTTGGGGGTTCACGCACCAGAACGTTCGGAAATTCATGCGGCCGGCTGGTCGAGGGCCCTTGGGTCGAGGTTCTCGTTGACTTGCCCGACGGAACGGCTGGGCGTTGACCCGATTGGTGGTCCAAGGGTTCATCCTTCGAGGCAACCCGGGGTTTATCTGTTGAGTTGGTCGGGCGTTCAGCCGATGGGCGGGTTGGGGGTTCACGCACCAGAACGTTCGGGAATTGACCCGGCCCGCTGGTCGAGCACCCATCTGACGAGACCTTCGTCGACTCGTCCGACAGAACGGTTGAGTGTTGACCCGATTGGTGGGTCAAGGGTTCATCGGTTGAGGCAACCCGGGGTTTATCTTTTGAGTTGGTCGGGCGTTCAGCCGATGGGCGGGTTGGGGGTTCACGCACCGGAACGTTCGGAAATTCATGCGGCCCGCTGGTCGAGCACCCATCTGAGGAGGTTCTCGCTGACTTGCCCGACGGAACGGCTGGGCATTGACCCGATTGGTGGGTCAATGGTTTATCTGTTGGGTCGGTCAGGCGTTTATCTGTTGAGTTGGTCGGGCGTTCAGCCGATGGGCGGGTTGGGGGTTCACGCACCGGATCGTCCGGGAATTGACCCGGCCCGCTGGTCAAGGACCCATCTGACGAGGCCTTCGTCGACTCGTCCGGCAGAACGCTTGAGTGTTGACCCTGTTGGTGGGTCAAGGGTTCATCCTTCGAGGCAACCCGGGGTTTATCTGTTGAGTTGGTCGGGCGTTCAGCCGATGGGTGGGTTGGGGGTTCACGCACCGGAACGTCCGGGAATTGACCCGGCCCGCTGGTCGAGGACCCATCTGACGAGGCCTTCGTCGACTCGTCCGGCAGAACGCTTGAGTGTTGACCCTGTTGGCGGGCTAAGGGTTCATCTGTTGGGTCGGTCGGGCGTTGATCTGCTGGGCGGGTTGAGGGCTTGTCCGCGTAAAGGGCGGGACGTTGTTCGTTTGGGCGGGTCAAGGACTTTTCCGTTGAGTCGGTCGGGTGCTTATCTGAGGGGCCGTTCAAGGGTTCACCGACCGAACCGGTGGGGAACTCACCGGACCCCCGTGTCGATGGTTCACCTGAGGAGTTCCTCGCCGACTTTTCCACCGAAACGGTCGGGGGTTTATCTGATGGGTGGGTTGAGGACTCACCCGACGAGTTCCTCGCCGACTCATCTGTTGGGCGGGCCGACTCATCTGTTGGGTGGGTTGAGGGTTCGCTCGACAGGGCGGCTGGGCGCTTATCTGTGGGGTGGGTTGGGGGTTTGAGTTGGTATTTGCCGGTGTCTGGGTGTTTGTGGACTTGCCAGCCATCGTCGTGGATTTTGTGGTGGCAGTCGTTGCACACCAACACGAGGTTGTCGAGGTTGGTGGGTCCATCCTTAGACCACCAAATAATGTGATGCGCTTGACACCACAACGGATTAGCGCCACAACCAATGCAGTGCTGGTCTCTTGCTATCAACGCGATGCGTTGAGCTTCGGTGGCGGTGCGCACCCGACGACCCAGCCACATGTCTTGAGATTTGGTATCAAAAATTGATGGCAACAAGTTCGCTTCTAACGCCATCTTGTGCAGTTCACCGGTTGGTATTGGTGACCCGTCAACCAA
>JAHQYM010000136.1 GCA_024421095.1 Acidimicrobiia bacterium | reverse complement strand
TACTCGCCCGGCGCCGGCGACCAGACTCTCCAAGTCGCCGCGTGAGAGCCCAGATACCGTCACGGCTCGGGTCTGTGTGATTATCGATTCGAACATAACCGTAACCTAACGGCAGGGTGTGACACTGCATGGAAAAAATGGCGTGCTACGCCGGCAGAGCCCGAGGTTGAACCATGGGCGAACCGTGACGTTGCTGTTGTGGTGGTTACTCGCCCGGCGTCGGCGACCAGTCTCTCCAAGTCGCCACGGGAGAGCCCAGATACGGTTACTGCCCGGGTCTGTTTGGTCATCGATTCGAACATGACCACACCTTACTGACAGGGTATGACACTATATGAAACAGTTAGCCGAGATACGGTGAAACCGATAATTCGTTGGATCGCAATACTCGAAGGGGAGAGGAGTTTGTTGGGGATTCGGGTGGTTCAGATGTCCGCTTCGCAGAGAAGACCAATGTTGATGTGGAAATTCGGTGATCCGTGTCTTCCGCTCCCGAATGGCTTACTAGCGACCTGAGGTTGCAAAGCACCCGGCGGCATCCTCTCAGAGCATCACCGCGCGATCCCAGTTCCAGAAGCACCAGCGGCCAGACAGGCGAACTGGTCTTCGTCGATGATCTCGATGGGGCTACCTTCGGCAGCGTGGGCGAGGACCTTGCGGTGATTGCTGCTTAGACCTGATTCGTCGACTTTGCACAGGTCAGACGCAACCCATGACCGTATCGGAGCGGACCATGACCTCGGTGACCCGGACGGCCACTCCGACAACCCATCAACATCGCCCAGCTCAACCACGCCAGCGAATTCGCCGGAGCAATCCTCGCCTACATCGATGACTTCAACAAGCGATCCAAAGCCGAGCCAAACCCTTCAAATAGACCTAAGAGTGTGCGCGGATAGGCGCTGATCTGCGGGAACACTCGAGATTCCGGCAATAGCCGCGATCCCCTGACTTGCCGCTTTGCGCCACCGAATACGGTCGAAACAACATCTTCCAAGACCTGTGTCGCCTATCCGCTAACGCTATTAGTGAGCCGGTCGAAAGTAGCGCTTTTGTAATTCGGCATGTGTTCGGTCGAAGTTGCCCATATTGTGAGCGTGTTTGGGGTCTCTTGTCCCGAATCTGGTCGGGTCTGTTCCGATCTTGTAGGCTGGGGGTATGAGTTCTGCTCCGTTCGACCGGATTCCGGTGGTTGATCTCGGGCCGTTATCGGAGGCACCGCGGTCTTCGGAGGCGCGCCGGGAGTTGGTGGCGCGACTGTGTCGGATCTGCCATGAGGTCGGCTTCTTCCTGGTCGTGAACCACGGCGTAAGTGACGGGCTCTGCGATGACGTGTTCGAGATGATGCACCGCTTCTTCGCGCTGCCCCACGAAACCAAGGCGCTGATCGACAAGACCAAGTCACGCCATTTCCGGGGATGGGAGCCGGTGGGGGCCGAGCACACCAACAACCGCCCCGACATCCGCGAGCAGATCGACTGGTGGAGCGAGTGGCACGCCCATCCCCAAGATGCCGAACCCAACTATCTGCGTCTGCTGGGGCCCAACCAGTGGCTGCCCGAGGAAGTCCTGGCCGGGCAGCGGGAGCTTGCCCTTCAGTGGTTCGAAGAATTGGGTGATCTGGCGGACCGACTGCTGAGCGACCTGTCGTTGGGTCTGGGGCTGCCTGAGGACCACATGAAGCATTACTTCGGGGACCGCCCGATGTCGCTGTCGAAGTTCATCCACTATCCACCCACCCCTGACGGGGGTGCCGGCGTCAACGCACACCACGACACCGGTTTCTTGACCGTGCTCGCACCAGGTCCGACCGCGGGCCTGCAGGTTCAGAACCAGGCCGGCGAGTGGATCGACGTGCCGTTCTTGGAGGGGTCGTTCGTCATTAACCTCGGAGAGATGCTGCAGGCCATGACCGGCAACTATCTGGTGGCAACCGCGCACCGGGTGATCACTTCCTGCGAACGCTATTCAGCGGGCTACTTCCATGGCCCGTCGCTGGATGCCTCGCTGGCCCCGCTGCCTCTCGACGACCGCTTCGCGGTTGCGGTGGCGGCAAGCCCCCACCACAACAGCGCCGGCTTCATGGCCCTCAAGGAGGAGACCGACGCCGGTGTCGGCGACATCGCCAGCAACTACCGCCCCCGCACCTACGGCGAGCAGCTCTGGAACTATTTCTCCCGCAGCTACCCCGAGAACATGGCCCTCCACTACGGCTGAGGCACCGCAGTCTCTCCCGAGTCTCTCACGCTGCCTCAACTGGGAATCAACTCGGGCGCTCCGCTATCGGTAAAGTCGCCACCGGACCGGCGGAAGAACACCTCTAAAGAGAGTGGCATAGCGCAGCTTTAGATTGGCACTCGATGACATGCTGTGGTACATTCGATACATGAATGGGATACACACAGTCGTAGTGGGAGATCGGGGACGAATTGTAGTTCCGGCGGAGGTCCGCGAGAACGAGCAACTGTCAGAGGGGACACCTCTCGTGATGCTCTCCACTTCGGGGGGGCTGGTGCTGATGACCCGGGATCAACTGCTCCAACGGGTGCGGGGGGAGTTGAAGGGCCTCGATCTCGTCGGTGAGCTTCTGGCCGACCGCAGGCGTGCATCAAAACGGGCGGACCAGGCGTGAGCATCGTCCTCGATGCCTCTGCCATCCTAGCGTTCCTCCAGGGAGAGGACGGTGCCGCAGAAGTGGCCGCGGCTTTGGAAGCCGGTTCAATTTGCGGTGCCGCGAACTGGTCCGAGGTAGCCCAGAAGGTGCTTGGCGCCTCCCGTGACTGGGATCTGGCGCGTGCGCTGCTGCAAAGCTACGACCTCGTTATCGAACCCGTCAGCGCGGCCGATGCCGAGTGGGCCGCCCGCCGCTGGACACGAAACGAGGGCCTGTCTCTGGCAGACCGACTGTGCCTAGCGCTCGCCGACCGCGCCAACACCGATGTGCTGACTGCCGACCGGCACTGGGGATCGTCCGGCTCAATCAAACAGATCCGCTGACGGACAGATCCGCTGCGACAAGGGATCCGCACCTCCGGCAAAACCATCAGCGGTAGCTTGGTAAAACAACTGCTAGCTATCTGGTGTAACCGTCAGTGGCGGTGAACGCTCGCGGCTCTCGCCAAGGGAAGAGCATTTTTCGTTGTTGCGGTTGTGGCGAATGATGGCTAATCGTTGATGTTGGCTGATTTTGTTGTTTTGGGAGTCTTGGACCGCTTAAAGTAACTCGCCGAGGTCATTTTCGCCGTTGTTGTTGGTGTCGTACTCGCCTATACCTGCGGGTAGTGCTGCTTTAGCATCACGGACATCTTCGTTGTCGTCGTTCGTGCCAGTGGGTGCCTGCGCTGTTGTTGTTGGTTTAGCATCGGGTTCGGGTACGCCTGATGACACAGGCCCAGATGACACAGGGCCAAGGTATCGTAGTTGGCGTGAGAAAGCGCCATTGATTTGAAGCATTAATCGTGTGAAGCCCTCCTAGTCAGAGCGGGCTTTAAGCGTTCTCGCAAACCGCAAAGGAAGGAGTTGGCAAACAGTGCCCAACGAAAGGAACACAGAGGAAGTTGTGCGTTCCCACTTCAGGCGTTATGCCGATGAGGTGGTAGTGGAGGAACAAAGGTCGGTGAACCGCCGGATCCAAAAGACGCTTGTGTCCGCGTCAAAAGGCGGCACCGGACAGGGTTTCCCAGAATTCTTGATTTCGTTGAGAGATGAACCTGACTTGGTTGTCGTAGTTGAATGCAAAGCCAACAGGGACAAGCACGAGAGTGCCGACAGGGACCGCCCTGTTGAGTTCGCGGTTGACGGAGCGTTACACTACTCGTCGTATCTCTCTAAAGAGTTCAATGTTCTTGCCATCGCGGTCGCTGGAGAGACAGCAGCAGATGCCAGGATTTCTCATTTTCTTAATTTGAAAGGCTCTAGCCGGCAAACCCCCATATTTGACGCTGCGTTGCTATCGCCGTCAGAATACATCCGTGGTTATTACAACGACCCCGCGAAGTTTAGACAGGATTACGACTCGCTGAAGGGATTCCTTCGCGTCCTCAACGAACGACTACACGTTGACAAGGTAGCCGAAAGCAATAGAGCTCTGTTGATAAGTGCCATACTCATCGCTTTGGAGGATACGTCCTTCAAAAGATCCTTCGCCACGGAACGCGATTCGATTGAATTGGCAAAAAGCATTCAGCGGCGGGTTCTTGCGGAACTCAAGACCGACCTAGACGAAGCAAGACTCAGTTTGCTTGAACAGAAGTTCTCATTTATTGAGCACGAGACAGCGCTCATCGGCAAAGACGACGAACTGAGAGAACTGGTGCAACAGATCGATAGCGAGATCAATTCGTTCATCAAGAACCACGAGTATCGGGACGTTCTAGGAGAGATGTACGTCGAGTTTCTGAAATACGCCAACAAAGACAAAGGCTTGGGTATCGTTCTTACGCCACCGCACATCACCGAATTGTTCGCAGAGATAGCCCAAGTGAACAAGTCGTCGGTCGTCTACGACAACTGTGCTGGCACCTGCGGATTCCTGATTAGCGCCATGAAGAAGATGATAGCGGATGCCAAGGGATCTGAAGAGTTAGAAAAACGCATCAAGAGTGGTCAACTATTCGGAGTTGAACTACAGTCCGACATTTTCCCGTTGGCTGTTTCCAACATGTTTATCCATCAAGACGGCAGATCCAATATAGAGCAAGCAAGCTGCTTCGACCCGAAGGTAGTTGCGAGGATGAGGTTGAAGCGGCCAACGGTGGGAATGCTGAACCCCCCTTACAAGTCAAACAAAAAGCACGACAAAGACGAATGGGAGTTCGTGCTCAACAACCTTCAGGTTCTAGGTGACGGAGGCACCTGTGTCGCCATCTTGCCCATGCAATCCGCTCTGTCCACAAACGAAAAGAATGTCCAGTTTAAAACGGAACTGATGCGACAACACACACTAGAGGCAGTCTTCTCAATGCCCAATCAACTGTTCTTCAATTCCAAAGCCAGCGCTGTTACCTGCATTATGGTGATAACGGCCCACCATTCGCATCCAGAGGGTAAGAAAACCTGGCTTGCGCTCGCTAAAGATGATGGCTATTCAGTGCAAATGCATAAAGGCAGAACAGATTCGCTCAACGAGTGGCCTTCTATTCGAGATCAGTGGATAAGCAGATTCCAAAACAGAACCGAAGTCCCGCATTTCAGCGAAGCAAGGGTCTTGACCCCGGCTGACGAATGGTGTGCAGAAGCATACGTGACAAGAGACCCTGCGAAGCTAACGCAACGTGACTTTGAAAGCTCCTTACGCCTGTTCACCGGTGCGATGTTCTCGCAAGGCAAACTCGCCGCTGTCGGTTTGCATCCCACAACCGAAACTGAACTTAATCTCACCGAGACAGAATGGAAGCATTTCAGAACTGGCGACACCATGACTGTCACTCTCGGAGCGTACGCCGACAAGAAAGAGTTAGCGACGGGCAACCTTCCCTACATCACGCGCACAGCATCCAACAATGGGGTAGACGGATTTGGTATGCATAACCGTCGTTATGCAGGCAACTGCATCACGGTAGGCGCAGAAGGAATAGTGGCCTTTTACCAGCCGGGTGAGTTCTTGAAAGGAAACAAAGTCAACATTGTTAGACATGCACGAATGAATGCATACATCGGATTGTTTCTAGTGACCGTAATGAATTTCGCACATGTCGGTATCTACAACTATGGGTACGCGCTAGTGAAACGGCGATTGGAAAGATCGATGATTCCGCTGCCGGTGACAGAAACTGGCGCACCGAACTGGGCGTTCATGGAGTCCTACATTGGTCAACTCCGCTACAGCAGCAACCTGAACGCAATCA
>JAHQYM010000135.1 GCA_024421095.1 Acidimicrobiia bacterium | reverse complement strand
GCTCAATCGGCGGAGTGATGGAGTCATTGCAAACTTCTTGCACGAATTTGGTGACGGTATCAAGCCGGTCAAGAGGGATGCCGATGATGTCGCGAGACTTGTCGTCCACGCCGAGCACTATCACACCGCCTTTACCGTTCGCGAACGCCACTATCTCATCGGCCAGGTGATCACGAGACGGGCCCGCTACACGGTGCCCCGAAAAGCGAACCTCTTTCAGTTCAAGCGCACTCGACTCGCCCTGTCGGATTGCCGTGTGCAATTCGTTGTTGCTGTCAAACATTTACTAACCCCGCCTCCAAGCGTCGATACCGCTTCTCCAACGCTACCCGACCACCTTCCATTACGCAACATACCTGCTCGCGCATATTGGCGCTTTGCAACGATCCCGACTCAACAACATCGCACTGGCCTTTGACGAAGTCGAGAACGTGCAACATCTCGGCATCTCCGTTGACGACGATGTTCGGGTTGTGTGTCACTACAATGATCTGACGGCGCAGTTTGTTCTCCCTCGTCTGGCTCACAACAAGACTGTAGATGAGTTGGTTGTCGAGGTCGTCCTCTGGTTGATCCAACACCAGTGGTTCATCGCCGTGCGCGAGCAAGAATGCTAACATCGCAGCGGATCGTTGACCTGCTGAACCCTGTCCGATTGATTTGAATTCGGTGCCATCGGAAGTGACGCTGTGCTCCACATCAAGGCTGTCTGGCGGGAACCATGTGAGCAGTTGATCCAAAAAGCGATCATTGCGACCATGTTCACGCCTAAGGTACTTGACGAAAGGCGCTCGGAATCCCTCACCGCGTTCAACAGCATCTCTGAACCGTCGGCGTATTGAATCCAACCTGTTTTCGAATTCGTCGCGTCGCAGTTCGAAATCGTCAGGAAATTCGCCGATCAGATGATCAACTAATCCCGATCCGGAACCCGCTCCATCCGCATTACCGATATCGCCAGAAAATCGTTGATCTTCTGCACCGAGAGCGTCTCGCAATGAGCGCTCGATCGTCAGTGGACTATCGCCATATGGAACAAGCCGGATTCGCACGTAGGTGTTCTGGGCAAGTGCTTTTTTCAGGAAAGCCGATCTGGCATCACTCAACGCGCGGCGAACTTTAATCAGTGCTGCAAAATCCTTATCTGCTTGTTGGCACAGTTGATCAAGTTCTCCTTTAAGCGCGGCAAGACGGAACTGTTCGGAACTCAGCTGTTGCTGCTCCATGACTAGTTCCGCGTGCGACTCGGTGTCACCGAGACCTTCGGTTGCCAGCGCCGCAACCGCCTCTTCGTATGCATCGTGTGTTCGGGCTGCAACGGCGAGCCACCGACTTTCTCGAAGCGCGTTTCGTTGCTGCGTGATGCCATCCCGCATCGCGGCACTAACCTCGTTCAGTGCCGCCTTAGCCTTATCCACGACGGCGATTAGTGATTCGATGATGGCGACTGCGGAAGCGTCACTCCCGTTCCCCGGAGTTTTCGAGTCGAAGATAACATCCGCGATGTCTTCGGGATGAAGTTGACCGGCTATTTCCTCAACTTTGACGGTTGCTTGCTCTGCGACGGTGAAATGCCGTTCGATCTCTCGTTCTTGACGTTCGGCAACCCTGAAGGCTCGTAACGCGTTGGCATGTCCCGCTTTCTCAAATAGAGCGAGTCGTCGCGCGTTGTCTTCGAGAGCGACCTCCACTTCTCCAGAGCGATCGAGTTCAGCCTGGACTTTCCGAATGCGCGCGCGAGTCTCGAAGTATGCCCGGCGTGTGTCTTCAAGCTTTCGTTGGTATTCTTGAGCGCCTGCTCCCTCGTCAATCAGTCCCATCAACGCAGTTTGGTTGTTGCCCGCCAACTCGCCAATCTCGCCTTGGTTGAAGAACCTGATAGGAAACCGATCGGGGGTGATATGTTGTGAAGTTGAAGCCGCCCAATTCACCTCGTCATTTTTGATTTCGACAACATCGTGATCAGCTTTTGGTGACTGAGCCCAATTGATTCGGTGCATCACCCCGTCTCGCGAGACGACCAAACTAATGCGAGTTTCAGAAATGAGGCCCCCGTCGTCATTGCGCTTTTTCGCTTCTTGATTGAACCTGTCGAACGTGTCTTTGGTGATGCTGTGTTGATCGAGTCGTTGTAGATCTGCCTCACGGCGTGCTGCGATACGCATGAGATTCAACACAGTTGATTTACCGCTCCCTCGACCACCGATCAGCACATTGAGCCACGGGTTGAATTTGAGTTCGGCGGGCTTATTACGCCCCATCAACCTAGCCTTATCGATCAAGATCGACCGCACATGGAAGTCCGGCAGGGGCGGGGGCATCGTGCCTTGCATATCACTTCGTTGAACAGAGAACTGTTTCCCGTCGAGAAGCGCCAGACGCAACCCGTCTATCGTTGGCTGTTCCATTTTTATCCATGTGTAGCGAGACCCGGGACCGCGTTGGTTGTCTGCTTCGGTCGGTCCGTGCGAGTCGGAGCCGAGCACCTCTGCCCAGTGCAGCGCGTGCTGTTGGTATAGTTGCGGCTTCTCCGACGAAGTGTCCACGGTTTCGACGGCATAAATATCTTTGCTGGTCAATAAAGGCTCAAGCGTGTTTCCCGTCAGTTCCGACAAACCCCGGGGTTTGTCGATATGTGCCGGGATCGCGATCCCGCCGTGCTTGACGACCTGCTCCACCACCTGAAGGACCGAATAGCCAGCCGCTACAGAACTTTTACCTAGTTCCCCGCGATACTGCACAGCCCCCAACAAAGCGCTAACATCGCTTGAAGACTTTTTTGGGTCGAAGAGCGCAAGGACATGTGTCCCACCATTCGCCGTTATCTCGACACCCGGGAACAGGGCGAGCCGACGGAATTCGGGGTGTTCTTGTTTTTCGAGGTCGTTCAGAGCCGACTTGAGCCGGTCCACCCAATCTCCAGAGTTGTGGTCGGTGATAGCCACACAATCAATCTTGGCTCGCATGAACCCGAGCAGCCAGTCCTCCGGCGTGACATCGCTATTCCGATAATCGCTTGATGCTGGAGTATGCGTGTGGAAGTCGAATTTCCACCAGCGCGCCCCGGGAAAATCCAACGAATCTTCGTCTTCAAACATCCTTCAACCATACCTAACGCGATCCCTAGACCACCAAAAATTGATCAAGAGCAAGACGTGAAGGCCGAACGCGGACGGGTTTAGCAAGACCTTCGGCCCTGATCAACGGGGTTGAGCGCTATGTGCGGATGCTTCCTGCTTGGATTCTCGTGCGTTTTGAAACCCGGACGGGGGTTCTCGTTCAGGGCTTTGACCACTATCTCAAGGGAGGGGCAACCTTGCGCGTTTTGGTTAGCATGAACGACATGGCCACAACCATCACTGCGAGTATTGCCGTCGAACCTGAATGCTGGCGTAAACAACAACTCGTTAACGCAGTTGAAATCGGTGGTGGGCAGGTAGTTGAAAGCACGGCAGCAACAGCGCTGATATGGGCAGACCCGGAATCTCCCGAACTGCTCGAAAGATACCTGCACGACAAAATAGATTGGGTACAACTCCCCTATGCCGGGGTCGAACCGTTTATCCCTATGCTTGACCGCACACGGTTATGGACCTGTGGCAAAGGTGTCTACTCGCGCCCCGTGGCCGAACACGCCTTATCTCTGATCCTCGCCGCGTTCCACAACCTCGGCCCCTACTCCGCTGCCAACCGCTGGACCGGTCCCGTTGGCCGCAACCTCCACGGCTGCCGCGTGCTGATCCTCGGCGGCGGAGGGATCACCACAAACTTGCTGTCTCTGCTTTCCCCATTCAACACTCACAATGTGGTGCTGCGCAGATCACCACACGAACTCAGCGGAGCCGTCAAAGTTGCTACCCTCGGCGACCTGCACAACGAACTCCCGTTAGCCGATGTGGTAGTGATCGCCCTAGCAGTCACCAAACAAACCAAAGGGATAATCGGAGCTAAGGAGTTCGCGCTGATGGGAACAAACAGTTGGCTCATCAATGTGGCGCGCGGGGTGCATGTTGACACCGAACCTCTCGTTGGAGCGCTGCGGACTGGCAAAATTGGTGGAGCTTGCCTTGATGTCACCGACCCCGAACCACTGCCCGTAGGCCATCCACTTTGGGGGATGGACAATTGCATCATCACGCCTCATGTTGGCAACACGCCCCAAATGGGCCTTGACCTTCTAGCCGAACGGGTTATCGAAAATACACGCCGCTACAAACAAGGCGAAACACTACTTGGCCCAGTCGACCTCAACCTCGGATACTAAACCAAACCCCGGCGACCTCCATCGGTGCTTGCGACAAGTCTGCCACAATGGTCGGCAAATCGTCAACAACCAAACCGCGTCGCACAGACAATACTCACGGCACACAAGCCGTTCATCGCCAAACGCGTCAAGCAGGCAATACTCACGGCGCACAAGCCGTTCAGCGCCAAACGCATCAAGCAAAGACAATACTCACGGCGCAACACCCCTCACACAACTCCGGACGCATCATGCAGGCAATACTCACGACACAAACCCTCACACAACTCCAGCCACATCAATCCCGCCTGACATGGCAAGTCAAACACCAGACATGTCACCGCACCAAACCCAACACACCTCACCGCTTCACACCCGCCACCACACGCAACCCCACCAACCGCTTACTGAAAAATCCGGGTTAGCTGTTGAGCGAACGACAGGCTCGACTGGGCCTCGTGGCGACGAAACTGCTCGGTCACCCACCTCGAGAACAGGACATCCAAGCTGTCGATAATTGGCACAACGTCATCAGGGACACTTATCGCCTTATTCGGTACGTACGTATCTTACGTAGTGAACCAATCCGGTGCAACCACATGTTGGTGCATTGATCATCTTGTAGGTATGCGTTCTCGCTTGATGATTGAAACCCATCGACCATCAATCTGAGCGATGGCTTCGATCCCGTTGGCCCAATCGCAGGTCATGATGGGCCTCAACCGTATGAACATGCAACCACAGCACGCCCACTTGGCTATACTTTCATACATGTCATCGGCTCGGCTTGCTGACCTCCCCGAAATCTTCACGCACGCAGACGCACGCAGCGCCGGCTGGTCAGACCGCGACCTGTACGCGATGCGCGACCGTGGCGACATCGAGCGCCTTGCCCGAGGCATCTACGCCCAACCAGAACTTACAGCCGACCCAGACCTTGTCGAGATCGTCATCCGGGCACCAGACGCAACCCTGTGCCTGACCTCTGCGCTGGCCTGTCACGACCTCACCGACGAGATCCCCTCGAGTATCCATGTAGCGTTGCCGCGAACACGTAGGTCGCCGCGAACCGAAGCACCCGCAACCTGGCACCGCTTCGGCAACGCCTCCTTTGAGTTGGGCCGGACCGAGTTGGCGATCAGCGATGGGCTCTCGATCGGGCTCTACTCGCCTGCCCGGTCGATCGTCGATGCCTATCGGCTGCGTCACCTTTACGGGACCGAACAAGCCCTTGACGCCCTGAAACGCTGGCTCCAGATGCGCGGCAACCAGCCATCAGAGCTCCTCGACATGGCGCGCCGCTTCCCAAAGGCCAGCCCCGCGATTCGCGGCGCCCTCCAAACCCTGCTGTGACGCCGAACCCGTCGCGCAACGACTCCGCCGGTGCGGCGTACCTGGATCTTCGAAAGCTCGCCCGAGCCGATGGACGCTCCGATCAAATTTCTCGATGGGGGTCTGTTCTTGCGAGAGGTGCGGTTACCGTTTCAGTCCTCGTCTACAAGCAATTCGACGGAGCCTCCGTCGGGATACGTAACGACGACATGCATCTCACCACCGGTCGCCTTGATGAAGCGTTTGAGTGTGGAGAGAAGCATGTCGCTGCGGCGTTCCAATCGGGAGATCTCAGACTGGTCCATCTCT
>JAHQYM010000012.1 GCA_024421095.1 Acidimicrobiia bacterium | reverse complement strand
TTGTGTTGACAGGTGAGTTCGACCAGATCACCGGAGCGCGTATCGCCACCGCGTTGACCGCCAAAGAACGACAACTCTGGAATCGCGAGGACCCCAACAACCGTGCCACACCACAACAACGCATGGCCGACGCGTTAGCCGAGTTGATTAGCGAACCCACTAGTGACGGCCGGTCTGTGGGTACTGACTTGTTAGTAATCGCCGATTTCGACGTACTCAAACAACAACTCGAAAACCCACGGTTGGTTGACGGGTCACCAATACCAATCACCGAACTACACAAGTTAGCGTTAGAAGCGAACTTGTTGCCATCAATCTTCGACACGAAAACCCAAGACATGTGGCTGGGTCGTCGGGTGCGCACCGCCACCGAAGCTCAACGCATCGCGTTGATCGCAAGAGACCAATGCTGCATTGGTTGCGGTGCTAACCCTTTGTGGTGTCAAGCGCATCACATTATTTGGTGGTCACACAACGGACCCACCAACCTAGAAAACCTCGTATTAGTGTGCAACGACTGCCACCACAAAATCCACGACGATGGCTGGCACGTCCACAAACACCCCGACACCGGCAAATACTACCTCAAACCCCCAACCCAACCCACAACCCGCCCATCAGACGAGTCGGCAAAGAACTTGTCGGGCGAATCACCGACCCACAGTTCCGGTGAGCCCCCAACCCACCCATCAGAAGAGCACCCAACCGATTCGATGGATGAGCACCCGATTCGGCCGTCGGGTCAGTTGCCGACAATCTCACCAGAAAAGTCAGCAACCCACCCATCAGAAGAGCACCCGACACGCCCATCAGGCGAGTCGACAAAGAACTCGTCGGGCGAAACACCGACCCACAGTTCCGGTGAGCCCCCAACCCACCCATCAAATGAGCGCCCAACGGATGCGATGGATAAGTCGGCGAGAAACTCGTCAGGAGAACCATCGACAAGAGGGTCCGGTGAATTCCCCGCCGTTTCGGTCGGTGCGCCCTTGAACGGCCCATCAGATGAACGCCCACCCTTTTCGGTGAGTGAGTCGTCGACCCGCCCATCAAATGAGCGACCCGCCGTTTTTTCAGATAAGTCCGAGAGTCCCTCGTCAGGAGAGTCCTCGCCCCCCGACCCGGGTGAGGTCCCGACCGTTTCGGTGAACAAGCCCTTGAACGACCCATCAGCTAAGCACCCGAGCGTCTCAACGGAAAAGCCCTTGACCCGCCCAAACGAACAACGTCCCGCCCTTTACGCGGACAAGCCCTCAACCCGCCCAGCAAATCAGCCCCGGGTTGCCTCAAACGATGAACCCTTGACCCACCCATCGGGTCAACGCCCAACCGTTCTGTCGGACGAGTCGACGAAGGTCCCGTCAGATGGGTGCTCGACCAGCCGGCCGGGTCAATTCCCGAACGTTCCGGTGCGTGAACCCCCAACCCACCCATCGGCTGAACGACCGACCAACTCGACAGATAAACCCTCAACCCACCCGGCAGACCAACGCCCGACCGTTCTGTCGGACGAGTCGACGAAGGTCCCGTCAGATGGGTGCTCGACCAGCCGGCCGGGTCAATTCCCGAATGTTCCGGTGCGTGAATCCCCAACCCACCCATCGGCTGAACGCCCGACCAACTCAACAGATAAGCCCTCGACCCAGCCAACAGATCAGCCCCGGGTTGCCTCAAACGATGAACCCCCAACCCACCCAGCAGATCAACGCCCGACCTAAAACGCGAAGCGCCGGTTTATCAAGGCGAGTAAACCCAGCATTTTTTGGTGATATTACTCATAGCGAGGGAAGGTGACGATAAATCTGGCACCGCCCAAAGGGGAATCCGCAACGACAATGTTCCCGTTTAGTTCCGTCACCAAAGCCTTCACAACGGCTAAACCCAAACCCGCACCACCACTATCGCGGCTGCGCGCTTCAGACAGGCGCGTGAAACGTTCGAAAATTCGTTCACGGTCAGCCTCGGCGATACCCGGGCCGTCATCATCTATTGTCAACACCGTTTCTCTGGCTTGGGTGAGAGTTGAACTTGAATCCGCTTGCGTGGTCAAACGCACGGCAATACGCTCACTCGCGTAGTGGGCGGCGTTGTCAAGTAGGTGCGCAACGATGCGCTTCAGTGATTCAGGGGTACCACTGACTCTACCCGCAGAGACCGCCCCAACATCCACCGCCACCTCACGACTGCGCGCCGCCTCCTCCCAAATCACTTCGTCAAGGTCGACCGGCACAGACGGCGACAAACTGCGGTGTTCATCATGGCGAACCAAAACCAGCAGGTCATCGACTATGCGCTGCAATCGCTTAGCTTCGAATAGCACTCCCGAAGCAAGAACCTCAACTTCAGTCTGAGCCGGCTGGCGCAAGGCAACCTCAGCGTCACTGTGCAACACCGCTACCGGGGTTCTGAGTTCGTGAGAAGCATCCGAAACGAATTGGCGCAGTTTGTTGTCGCTACCCTCTAAACGGTTCAGCATGATGTTCATAGTGACCGCCAATCTGTCGATCTCGTCACCTGTCCCGGGTTCCGCCACCCGTTCGCTGAGGGTTCCAGCGTTAATCTCGCGCACCTCCGCAGTGATTTGCTCAACTGGGCGCAGCGCCCTCCCGATCAACTTCCAAGCCACCAGCACCTGCACGATGATCGTCAACGGGATGACCCGCCACAAGATCGCTTCCACCCGGCTGATGCTGCGGTTCACATTGCTGATATCGGCGCTAACCACGAAATCAGTTCCGCCAAAAGTGCGAGTAGCAAAAGCGACCGACTGACCAACAAAGAGCGCATCTGCACTCGCTGTTTCGGCTGTGGTACCCAACTCGCTGATGGCGGTCTCTACCTTCGGCAACTCGACACCAAGCACCCTGAAGGCGAGGTCAAACAAGTTGAACACACTAATAACCGGAGAATTCAAGTCAGCAAAATCAAGCCGCGAAGGTGCGTTGTGGTTGTCGAGCGGAAACGCCAACAGTGCGCCGTCGCTCATCGCCACCGGCACCCCCGACTCCCGGCTGGTTTCGGTGGCTTGCAATAAGGCATCAAGATGGCCGAGATTGTCAAGGTCGGTCAAAGCATCAAAGACACGCCGTCTTGCATCAGCCGCGAATGAAACACTGCCAGCGGACTGGGCGGCATCAATCGCATTTGCATCATCGACAACGTATTGGCGCATCAGGCCGACTAGAGGTTCAATCAGTTCGGCTTGCAAAGCTGCTTCGTCGTCGAAGACATCATCAACGAGCGCCTGCTCAACCCAGTTGGGCCCAAACACGGTTGCCGGCACCAGCACCAAAATCGCGGCCGCCCCAACCAGCATGGTCATGCGTACACGCACGGTCAACCGAGGTAGCCGCCGCAGCCGCGCAGGTGTCCAATTCCAGTTCATGGTGTGGGCCTTGGTTGCCGCAATCGGTTACCGAAGTTGACCCGCCGCAGCCGCGCAGGTGTCCAATTCCAGTTCATGGTGTGTCCGCGGCGATGCGCGGATCAGCGGTGCCGCCACGCAGCCGCAGAGGTGTCCAATTCCAGTTCATGGTGTGGGCCTTGGTTGCCGCAATCGGTTACCGAAGTTGACCCGCCGCAGCCGCGCAGGTGCCCAAATCCAGTTCATCGGGTTAGTTGATACCCGACACCACGCACGGTGCGGATTGAGCGTGTGTCGAAAGGTCGGTCGATCTTGCGCCGCAGGTAGCCGATGTAAACCTCCACAATGTTCGGGTCGCCTTTGAAATCGAAACCCCACACCGCGTGCAGTAGTTCCTGTTTGGGAACCACGTCGGGTGCCCGGTTCATCAAGGTGTGCAGCACGAGCAATTCGCGCGCCGTGAGTTCGATCTCAACATCGCCACGCCGACAACGGCGAGTGTTCGGGTTGAGGCTCAAGTTGCCGACCTGCAAATCCATTGCGGGTTGAGCTTGGGCCCGTCGCATCAGAGTGTGCAATCGAGCCACAAGCACTACCAGCGAGCAGGGTTTGCGCAGGTAGTCATCAGCACCGAGGTCGAGGCCGTCGGCTTCGTCGTATTCGCCATCCTTAGCGGTGAGCATCAGAATCGGTACCCAGTTGTCTTCGGAGCGTAAAGTTCGGCAGATCTCGTAGCCGTTCATGCCCCCCAACATGATGTCTAAAACGATTGCAGCATAAATCCCTTCACGCGCCCGCCATAAGCCGTCAAGGCCGTCATGCACCGTGTCGACAGAGAAACCTTCGGCTTCGAGACCGTGTCGCAGCGAGGTTGCCAACCGTTGGTCGTCTTCGACAAGCAGAACTTTCATAGTTAGAGTTTGCCCCGAATGCTCGGCGGCGGTTGGCCAAACCTGAGAACGCTCTCAGACTCGCTCAGTTTAAACTCAGGTTGGTGTGCGATCTTTTGGCTAACCGAAGGCCGGGACACTCCCGGCTAGGTAACCAAAAAGGAGACTTCAATGTCTACCACCCATCCATCCAACCCCGCAAGGGGCCGGCCAGGCTTCAGTTTGAGGCGGCACATCCGTGCTCAGCCCTTACTGGCTAGCATCTTCGCGGTGATGGCAGGGATGACCCTGATGCTCGCTAGCTGGGGTGTGGTGTCTGCCAACACGCTAAGCGATGAGCCTCCGACTGAGGAGTCCGTTAGCTACGAATCGTGTGTTGCTGCTGCGGTTGAAACTTTTGGTTCAACTGAATCAGCCTCTAATGCACCTAGTTCCAAGCTCGCGGATGCCCGCCGAGACCCAGGAAAACGGGACCCAGGCAAAACTGGTTCGACTCCGGAGGCGACTGAGCCGCAGGAAGTGCATCCAAACAGCCCATTCCATGATTGGTGTACAGCCGACTGCGATGCAGACGAACAGTGCGCCCGGCCCAGCGAGTTCAGAATTGCTGAGGAACCCGATATCGAAATGGTCAGCATCTCCAAAGCGGAATTGGAAGCCAATCAAAACTGAACAACAACACAAAACGAAAGACAGAACTGCCCGCCAGCACCACGGTACGGCACCACGGTACGGCACCACGGCACCGAGCGACGGTTAGCTTGAGGGTCAACTAAGCTACTTAGCCATGTTGACCCTCAAGCGATCGAGGTTAATGGAGGCTGTTCGAGGACATCGAACGAAGGCACTGCGTTATTGTGCGGTATCCGTGGTGAACGTGTTGGTCGGCCTCAGCACCCTAGCCTTCGCCCTAGAAGTTTTGCACTTCGCGCCGCTTACGGCGAACCTGACCTCGTGGATGATCAGCACCACTCCCGCTTATTTGCTTAGCCGCTACTGGGTTTGGCAACAGTTTGGCAACAACAGCGTGAAGTCCGAAATTGTGCCTTTCTGGATAATCGCTTTGGTGGGTTTGGTGCTGTCGTCGGTAAGCGTTGTGGCGCTCGCCTCAATCACCGACAACACGCTCATTGTGTTGCTCGGAGCGGTGGCCGCCTATGGAGTTGTGTGGGTGGCGAAGTATCTTATTCTTGATGGGTTGTTGTGGCCGAAACCGATACAGAATCCTGAGGAACCAATCGCCGAGGTTGCCTAAATGGACCCTGCGCTACTCAAAGCCGCGTTGGCAGCACGGGGGTTCATGCCCGCCGCTGAAGGAATGGCGTTGTATCAAGCGGCGGCCTCGGTGGGCGTTCGAGGGCCTTTCCTTGAGATTGGTAGCTATTGCGGTAAGTCGACGATTTATCTTGGAGCGGCGGCCCGTCTCGGCGGGCGGGTGCTGTTTGCGTTAGACCATCACCGTGGTTCCGAAGAAAACCAAGCCGGTTGGGAGCACCACGAAGCAGACCTAGTTGACCCTCGCATCAACAAAATTGACACGCTCAGCACCTTTCGCCGCACTATCGGTGACGCTGGATTAGAACCAACTGTGGCAGCGATAGTTGGCGATTCTGCTGTAGTCGGAGCGGTCTGGGCCACTCCTTTGGCGCTGGTGTTTATTGATGGGGGACACGGCCCCGAACCAGCACATCATGACTATGAAACGTGGGTGCCGCACCTTTTGGTTGGCGGCACCCTGGTAATCCATGACGTGTTCTGCGACCCCGCTGATGGTGGCCGTCCGCCCTATGAGATTTATTGTCGGGCGCTAGCTTCAAGGAGATTCAAAGAGAGCGCCGCAACAGGTTCCCTGCGGGTTCTTCGTTGCGTCGCTTGAGGGCACCTTAGCTGTTCAGGTGGCGACGGTGAAAGCGGAACCGGCACGTTCAAGCGAAATAATTTGGGGTAGAAATGCGTGGTCCGCAAAAAGTTTAGCCGCAGGGCTTGAACCCGCAATAGCTTCCGCGGTTAAGAGCACGGCGGCGGCCGAATAGGTGGAACGTTCATTGGCGGGGAACAGCGCACGTTGCGGGAAGACCATGCCCGTGATATAGCTGCCATCGACTTCTCGAAACCTTTGCACGGCAGCAAATAAACGCTTTGCCGTGCTGTACTCACCAACGCTCAAGTGGGTCATCGCGCATTCGCACGTTTCAGCAGTAGTGACCCACGGCCGGTCGCTGACGCAACGAATACCTTCGTCACCGAGATAGAAAGTTCTGAACCTCGCGCTAAGTCGCCGGCGTCCGGCATCACCACTGATCACCCCAGTCAACACTGGATAATACCAATCCATCGCCCAACGGTGTTTTGGCGCAAACGCACGGTCTTGTTCAGAGCGGATGGCCCTTGCGAGACGAGCTAGTGACAGTTCCCATCCAGGGTGTTCGAAACCAAGTTCCGAAGCGATTGCAAGAGCGCAACGCATACTGTGTGCAATCGAAGACGAGCCGGTCAACAATGCAAACGTCCAGGGTGTGCCATCAAGGTGACGGGCCCAGATAATCTCCCCGCTTGGTTGTTGCAACCTCAACACATATTCAATGGCGTTGTGCACCACCGGCCACATCGTTTCAAGGTAGCCACGGTCACGGTGATGCAAGTAATGATGCCAAACGCCGGTGGCAACATAGGCGATTACGTTGGTATCAAGTTTATCTTGTTCAACGGTGTGTTCAAGGTAGTACTGGTGCCAAGAACCGTCGGGCCGCTGCCGATCTTTGAGCCATTGGTATGCGGCTTCGGCTTCTCGGCGATAGCCGCCGATGTCTAAGGCCATTGCCGCTTCAACATGGTTCCAAGGGTCGGCGTGTCCGCCTCTAAACCAAGGAATCATGCCCGAGTTGAGTTGCGTTTCAGCGATATGGGCCGCCGTCACTCGGATTTGCTCAGCCGACAACACCCCATCAATTTTAGGCAACAAACGCGACCTCTTTAGCATTAGACGAACGCATAGCATAAACCACCAGGCTCTTACCTAACACTGGGTTCAGAACCTTTTCTGCGCTGCGAGTCAGCCACGGCGCGGCAACAATGTCCCATTCAAGCAGCCGGTGGTAAAGACGCACAGACCAATTCTGGTGTATCTCGTTGTGGACACCAACCGCGCAACGAAGCCACCAGTAGGGGCTGTGTAAAGCATGAGCGCGATGCGAAACACCTGGGTTAAACCCGCCTGCATTCAATTTCTGCCGCAGTTCTTTCTCTGCATAAATTCGCACATGCCCGCCAACAACGGCAGGCGCATGATATTCGGAACTAATCTTCCAGCAGATTTTTTCAGGTAGCCAAGCCGGCACCGTAACCGCCAACACGCCATCAGGTTTCAGCACCCGATGCAGTTCGCGCAGAACGGCATTGTCGTCGGGCACATGCTCAAGAACTTCAGCCGCAATTACCTTATCGAAACTATGGTCGGCGAACGGCAAAAAAGCCCCGTCTCCCTGCACCAGAACATGGCTGCGTCGACCCAAAAAACCGCCGTCAGCCCTTAGCAATTTCGACATTTCGGCAACAGACACCAGCTCGGTTAAAGCCAAATCGCAACTTATGACATCAGCACCACGAAGCAATGCTTCAAAACTATGGCGGCCGAGCCCGCAACCAAGGTCTAACAGTCGGTCTTCAGCGCGCAACCCCAAACGCTCAAAATCAACGGTGAGCATCGTGATTATCAAGAAGGGAACGGTATTGTTCAACGGTGCGTTGCGCGGTATGGCACCAAGACCACCTTTCAATCACCCGCCTACGGCCACGTGAACCGACCAGTGTTCGCAATGTAGGGTCGTCAAGCGCCTCGGCAATGGTGGCGGCTAGTGCTTCGCTGTTACCTGGTTCAGTCAAGAAACAAGTCTCCTGATGTCTACCGGCTACCTCAGGAAGAGCTCCAGCGGTGGTCGCAACAAGTGGAACAGCGCACGCCATCGCTTCAATTGCGGGTAGCGAAAACCCTTCATAAAGAGAAGGCACAATAGCCAACTCTGCTTCGCAATACAGTTCCACAATACGCCGGTCAGACACATCAGAAACAAAACTCACGCAATCATCAAGACCCAAACGAGACAGCACGGCACTAGCGTGGCTTTCGGCTCGGCGTTTGCCGATAATGGTTAGCTCAATATGGCGTTCGGTTCGTAACTTGGCCACGGCTTCAAGCAGGAACTTCAACCCTTTCATCGCCACATCTGCCGATGCCGTGGTGACAAGGTGCCCCTCACGGCGTTCAACAGTGTCTAACGGCGTAAACAAATCGGGATCAACACCCACCGGTATCACTTGCAAACGCTCGCTAGCAACACCGTAGTCGGCTGAGATATCGGCTTTGGAGGACTCAGAAACCGTTAACAACTGGGGCAACCGTCGGGCAACCCGCCGTTGCATTTTCGTGAATGCATACCAACGACGTTTACCAAATCTTTCCCAGAAACTGCGGGCATGCTCAAGTTCTAACCTGCGGTCAACAGTGATCGGATGATGGATCATCTCCATAACCGGCCAGCCTTCACGCGCCAATTTGAGAATCCCCCAACCAAGGGTCTGATTGTCGTGAATCAAATCGAAATCATTACGGCGTTGCCGCAGGTAACACCAGGCTCGCCAACTAAAGGCCATCGGTTCCGAAAAGTTGCCAATACTGAACGAAGCATGTTCCAAAACGTCAGTCCAATGGTTCCATTCCCAAACCCGTGGCTTACGCATCGGATAAGGTGCGCTCCAAATATCCAAACTCGGCAATTTCACTAGCGTGGCACGCTCGTCAACATCGGGATAAGGAGGCCCGCTCAACACCTCAACATGATGCCCCAAGTCTAGCAAAGCCTTGCTCAAATGGCGGACATACACACCTTGCCCCCCCACATGGGGATTGCCGCGATAGGTCAAGAAAGCGATGCGAAGCGCGCCTTCTTCTTCTTGGTCCGGCGCTTCAACCATAGGTAAAGTTTCTGTCGTAACGAGTCAAGCACCGCAAAGGCTACAACAACTAAAGAACCGATCAACACCGGCCAAACGCCGAGGATCACCGCTAAAGTCCGTCCCGCACGCAAATCAATCGTCTCCATCAACACCGCTTGTTCGCTAACCGCAGTGCGAGCCACCACATCACCAGACGGGTTCACCAGCGCAGAAAAACCAGTGGGCGCGGATTGCAAAACCCACCGGTCGGTTTCCAACGCACGAAGCCGACTAGAAGCGATCTGTTGACTTTGCACGATCGTCAACCAATAACTCGAACCATTCGTGGGGTTGAGCAGCACCGCGCCGCCATTGCCGATGGCATCGCGGCCACGATGATCAAAGAACACCTCCCAAGAAATCACCACACCAAGGCGCCCCAATGCACTATCCAGCACCGCCGGTTCAGTGCCGGCACGCACATCGCGGCTAGGCAGTTCATTACTGAAACGCGCAATAAGACTGCGTAAGGGCACAAACTCACCGAACGGCACCAACTGGACCTTGTGGTAGCGGTCAACAGTTGCACCGTTCGGATTGGTCACTTGCACATAGTTCAGGTTGGCACGGAGATCAGCACTGCGTTCAAACCACCCGGTTAGCACTACAGCGCCAAGATCGTTGGCCAACTCAGCAATCCGCTGGTTAGCTTCGTCACGCCCCAGCAACGGCTCAGCACAACGAGAAGCCGATGCCTCAACAGGCGCGGGATGCACCACATCCTCAGGCCACAACACCAAATCAACTGGTTCAGTAATGAGCTGGCTCGCGGTCATATGGCGCTCAAATACTTGACGGTTTTGGCACAGTTCAGCCCGCGTATTTTGCGGGCCGCCACCCTGCACCACCGCAACACGAATGGTGCCCAACTCATTAGTTTCAAACCACGGTAATAAAGCTGCCAAAGGCACCGCGCCCAGCACGATTACACCCAGTAGCGCGGCTTTACGGCGGCTCCGAAAATCCACCAATACCACCCCTGCAAGACCCAGCAGCACCACCAGTGCAGGCGACCCGAAAATCCCCGCCGCAGGCGCCAGTGGTGTCTGCACGCCAACCATAGCCAAAGTAGAAATCGGCACCCCTCCAAAAGGCCAGTTCCAGCGCAACAATTCAATCAAGGCAAGGGCCGAGCAAAACACCGCACCGCGGTAGCGGCGGTCACTCGGAGTCAACAAACCAACCACGCCAAACATCACACTGAAAACGGTTGCCGCTAGGGGCCAACCCAGCGGCGTGAGGTCTACCATCCACAAGGTGCTAGGAAACATCCAAGCCGCACCAACGAGCAGGGAACGCCCAAAGCGGCTGTGCGCGTTGCCACTGTCCAACACCTGATACCAAAGCGCCAAACCACAAATAGTCAGCGGCCACCAACCCCAAGGGGGAAGCCCAGCAGCTATCAACAAACCCGCAACAACCGCTAGCGCCCGGGTGTGGCTCACGTTCTCATCAAGACTTTTGAGCCGTGCGTGGCTTCACTTTGAGTCGGCGCACACCCCCAATCGCACCGACATCTTTAATGCGCACAGTCACGTTGTCTTCGCTACTGACCCAGCTTGGCAGATCAGCGAGTTCAGCCACCGCCAAGATCTGATCGGGTTCGGCAGCGGCGCATAGTTTAGCGGCGAGGTTCACCGGCTCACCAATATAGTCGTCCCCCTCAAACAACAACGCAATACCACCCGCGATACCCACCCGTACTTGAATTTCGCTGTCGGAAAACGCATAGACAAGGTGCGCTCCTAACGCAATTGTGGGGCTAGCTTCGGTGCCCACAAGCATCACCCCATCACCAAGCCATTTGGCGACCCGCACCCCTCGTTTGGCCGCGACATTGCGAGTGATGCGGCGGAATTCGCCAAGCTGTGCTACCGCTGCGTGGGGGCCATTGTTACGAGTGAACGCGGTGAACTTGCTGAGGTCGGCGAAACAAAAGGTGCGTTTGACTTTGAGATGGGTTTCCTCCTCAGATAATTCGTGCGGAGGAGCGATCTGATCGGCCTGCGCGGCTTCGGCCCAATCTTTAGCAGGCCCAGTGTCTTTAGCGATCAGCGGCTGCAAAAGTTCAACAGGCGGTTTGGGGCGCGGCTCTGTCTTGGGTTGGGAATCACTCGCGGTAGCAATGTCTTTGCGGTTCTTTGATTTTGTCACATCTACAGAATGGCACATTTGGCAACCTTGTGAGGATAACTGCCAACGAAGCCGACTCTCACGGCGACTGATTAAGGTTCGGAGGTGGGGTTAAGGGTGGAGGCAATGGTGGCATCAAAGCGTTGTTCAACCATTGTTCCACCAAGTCGGCGGCCTCTTGGTTCGCTAGCCGACGAACGATCGCGAGAAATTCAGCGGTGTTGGTGTTGGCGTTGATGCTTTGCTGGTAGTGGGTGCGCAAAATCGTTGTGAACAAGTCGTCTCCCACGAATTGCCGCAAGGCATGCAGCGTCAGTGCGCCGCGCAAATAAACCGAAGCGTCAAACAACTGCCCTTGGCTTATCTGTTGTGGTGCAACGGCAGCAGGCTCGCTCATGAATGCATAGTTGCGGCGCATATCCTCGTTTATGTCCTGACCGTGATGTTCGGCAAGATACATGCTGGTTAGGTAAGTCGCGAATCCTTCGTGCAGCCAGATCTCGCTCCAATCGTCCACGGTTGAGGAGTTGCCGATCCATTGATGAGAGATTTCGTGGGCGACGATTAGTGGATCAATAGTGTCTAGAGCAGGCAGTGAAAGGGTTTGGTTTTCAAGCGCGTAACCAAGCGGAAATGGCATTACCACCGACCCGTAAACGGCGTATGGATAAGGGCCCAAGATACCCTCGAAATACTCGATCATTTGCGGGGTTTCCGCAAGAGCATCGACCACAACATCGAAATGTTCGCGGGGGACGTAATCTCGGATCAGCAACCCGTCCGCTTGCCGATTTTCTACCCGCTCAAAGTCACCCACGTAAACAGCGGTGAGGTAAGTGGCCATGGGGTCATCCATTTGCCAAGTGGTGGTCGTGCGGCGAGCGCTTTGAGTTTCGTTTACGAGAACTCCGCTGGCCGCGGCGGTGAAGGTGCTGGGCACAGTTATCTGGATTTCGAACGTTGCTTTGTCGGTGGGATGGTTGTTTGAAGGGAACCAACTCATTGAACCCGAAGGTTCGCTCGCGGTGTAGATTAGTCCCTCGCGGTTGTGCCAACCGATCTCCGAGAACGGCACGCCCGGATCCGACAGCGGCATTGGCGACCCTGAGTACGTGACCTTGGTTGAGAATTCTTCTCCTTGGAGCAGCGTTGCGTCGGGTGTGATTGTCAACTCGGTGTCTTGGCGTGAAAACTCAGCGTCGTTGTCGTTGACCAGAACCGATTCAACGGTGAGACCAGCTAAATCAAGGTTGAACGCAGATAGATCTTGGGTTGCCGCAGCGATTATCGTTGTTTGGGCTTGGATGGTGTTTGGTATCGGGTCAACATCAAGTTGTATTGCGTAGTGCAACACGTCGTAGCCGCCGTTGCCCAACTGTGGGTAGAAACTGTCGCCTAAACCAGGGGCTCCGGGGTAACCGCTGGGCGCAACTGCTGCGGGCAGGCTGCTTGCGGTGCCATCTCGCAGCGGATCGTTCTCGCCTTCATCGACTTTACCTTCAACAACGCAGGCCCCGGCCACTAGCACTGCAAGCGCGGCTACACCCAGCCCGAAGCGATTCGCAGTTCTTTTTTGCTTGCTCATCGGAAGTCCCATCACAATGTCGTTGCCGAACATATAGGCTAAAGAAATGAAGCGCAGGTTTGGCCTCCCTTTTTGGCGCATGTTGCTAACGTCTTTGCTGATAGCGAATTTGCTGGGGCATTCGCTTGCGGCGGCTCAAGCAAGTGACCCACCGAACACAGAACCGCCAGATCAAGCAGATCAGGATACGCCAGCTGAGCCCCCGCCGTCCCAAAATGTCGACACTTGCTGGGCAAACATTCCAACAGCGCGGTTCAACGACACAGCTACCCTCAGTGCAGAGTCGAGAGCAGCTATCGACTGCATTTATCACTATGGCATCACCCGAGGCACGTCGGCAGCAACCTACTCACCGTCACAATCCGTAACCCGACTGCAGATGGCTCTGTTCTTGGCTCGTGCTAGCAAGCTTCTAGGGTTACCCCTTGCAGACCAAGCTAAGGAATCTTTTGCCGATTTAGCTAGCGCAAGCCCCGAAAGTAAACTGGCGGTAGCGCAACTAAATGAACTTGGTATCGCTAGGGGATATACCGCCGAAGAATTCGGCCCCGCGAACAATATTCAGCGGGTGCATATGGCGCATTTCTTAGCACGCATACTCAGACGCACAGACGTTTCGCTGCCCAATCTGGCAACATATACAACTCGTGTCTCTCAACTTGGGGATGTGTCGCTGCTCAACCGAAGTGCACGAACCGATATCTCACTGATGCTCCAACTCAAGATAATGGATCCCGTCACACCCGAAACGTTTGCTCCCAACGCCGATGTCACTCGCGAAGACATGGCATTGTTTTTGGCGCGCACCATGCAGGTGGTAAACGTTGCACCGGTCAGCTTAGAACTGAGTTTGTCGTCCGCATCGCTTTTGGTGGGAGGAGCAGCAACTGCAACTGTTCGCGCCCTCAAACCAGACGGATCCCCTTACCCGGGGCTGCTAATCGATCTGTTTGCCGACTTCGGTTGGCGGTTGGATCATTTGTGCAACTTAGATCCAGAAGCTCGAGTTAATGGTGCCGATGCTGGCACCTCCGAAGATTGTGAAATTGATATTGGTGACCCCCGCACCAACGCCAACGGCGAGGTAACTGTGGGTCTAACCCACAACATTCACAATCCTGAAGTTGTCCTCAACCGGATTTATGCCTGGACTGGCAGATTAGGCGAACAATTTCATAACACTGAGGTGCCGATCCAAGTTAGTAAACGGTTTGAGTGGGAGCCAATACCGACTCAAATAACTACCACGGAACCGATCAATGTGGCTTTCGGCGTTGGCGTGAGCGTTGTTGCACAACTTGTTGGCCCAAACTCCGCTGGTCAACGAATGGTAATGATGAGCCGCAGCGGAGGGGTCCTGAGGGTGATACGAGTTGAATACACCAACGAGAACGGCAGCGTTTCGTTTGGGTTACCGGGCCTTGCCAAACCCAACCGAACATCCAGCAGGTACGATATTGTGGACGAAGAAATCCAGATATTTTGGGATCGCAACTCCAACAGTAAACATGATGGCCCAGCCGAGTTATCAACCAGCACTACGCTCTATTGGGGGTAACCAAATGATAGATAAATACATGACGTTTATTGCTGCTGTGGTGTTCTTGATGCTCGCGGCATCAGCTTGCGGTGGAACCAGTGCTACGGAGAACCCCGATGAACTAGACGGTGCTCAACCGACGACAGACACCGCAGCAACCACAACTACCGAAAGTGAAGATACCGATCATCAGGAAAGTGAGGAACCGGAACCGGGAGATGAACCGCAAACATTACAGGACTATCTCGGTGGTCTTTCGTTCACCGCAGATCCCGCAGAATCTGCAGCGTATTTCAACCAACAAGAACAACGCGTGCAAGAACTTGTTGCCGCCTGTATGGCCAATGAGGGTTTCGAGTACATACCCGCCACACCACCGATCAATGACACGTTCTTCGGTGGAGGCGATTCTGGTCTTGAATTTGCAAGTGAGTTCGGCTTTGGGATCTCAACTACCTTCGGAGAAACGGATTCTCCTTTTGTAGACGAAACATGGGTAGACCCAAACAACGCAATTGTTACCGAGCTTTCCGATTCTGAACGAACTGCTTACTACGAAGCTCTCTACGGCTTTGATCCCCAATTCGAAGAATCAGGTTTTGCGAGTTCGGACGTAGCGGGTACCGTACCAAACGAGGACGAACCTTCCTTAGAGCGAGAAGAAACGTTAGGGTGTCGCGACGAAGCGAACGAAGAGGTCTATGCGGTCGAAGCAACGAATGATTTGCTTCAACAGCTAGACATTGAGTCATTGCAGGCCCAAGTGGAAGCGGATCCCCGTGGTGCGGAGATATTTATGGACTGGAGCGACTGCATGGCTCAAAACGGATACAACTACGAGACTCCAGAAGCCTTGTATGAAACCATTTTTCAGGATTTCAGAGATCGTTTAACCGAAATTGTCGGTTCACAAGGAGGGTTCGTAGACCCTTTCGAGGGCATGTCCGAAGAAGAAGTCAACGAGTTCTTTAATAGCAAATCCGAAGCGGAGATAGAAGATTTCTTTGCTCAACAAGAACAACAGGCGCAACAAAACGTTGATCAAGAGGCCTTAACAGCCCTACAAGACGAGGAACGAGGACTAGCCGTAAGTAACGCAGAGTGCTCGGAAAGTATGAACGAGCAACTCCAAGACATCTATCTTGAGTATGAAGCTATTTTCATAGCTGAAAACCGGGCGGCATTAGAAGCGTTCCGCGCCGAACGTGAAGGTTAGGCTTTGCGTCGGGGAATAACCGCTGTATTAGCGGTGGCGATAGCTGTAGCCATAGCTGCGGCAGGTTGGTTTGCAGGGCGGCAAATCACCTCACCCGAACAAGCAGCAATAGAAGCCGAAGCACCACCGGCATCGTTGATAACTGTTGAAGTTGAACGTAAAGAACTTGTTGCTGATGTAATCATTCGTGCCGATGTCGGATATGACGAACCAGTTGCGCTGCGGCTATCTGGCGCGATTGGCAACCGTCAAGTCACTCAGGTGGTGACCTCGGCACCAGAACGAGGCGCTGAACTAACCGAAGGTGCCGTGGCTATCGAAATAGCTGGCCGACCAGTGTTCCTGCTAGTCGGTCAGGTGCCGGCCTACCGAGACCTGCGTCCCCAAGACCAAGGCCCAGACATCGAACAATTGGAATCCGCGTTAGCCAGGCTCGGGCATTTCGATCAAACCCCCGATCAAGTATGGGACAGTGCCACTGGTGCCGCAGTGAGTGCTTGGTATGAACAAGCCGGGTATCGGGCCAATGGCCCCGACGATGACGAAGAGTTTGCACTGAAACGCGCGCGTGACCGGGTCAATAGCGCGCGAACCACCCTAACCAACGCGCAAAAAACACTCACTGAAGCGGCTAAGGGCCCTACCGAACTTGCGCTGCAACAAGCACGAACCGCGCTAGTACAAGCCGAATTAGCTCTCAATCAAGCGCGCCTTGATCTGCAAAAGGTCACTACCGATGCCGCCGACGCGGTCAAAAAGGTCACTACCGATGCCGCCGACGCGGTCAAAACAGCCAACGATGCTGTGAGCACCGCTAGGCAAGGTTTAGCAGACAGTAAAGCGGCAGTGTTGGTTGCCGAAACGAACCTTGCTGATGCTGAGTTGGCGCGTAACCGTGCTGCGAACGCCTACACCCAAGCACAAACACGAATGCAGAGCGCCACAAGTGGCGTTCACCCAGATAGCGGCACCGTCCCCACCGCCGCCGAACAAGAAGAGCTGCGCCTTGCGGTAGCGGGCGCGCGCAGCACACTTGAAGCTGCCGAACGAGCCTTAGAAAACGCTCGGCAAGCGGTTACCGATGCAAACTGGGCCGTAACCGAAGCAGATAATGGCCTCAGCGATGCAACCGATGACCTCACCAAAGCGCAACAAGACCTGAAAAAGCTGGAGTTGCCGCAAGCAGAAACCGACCTGTCAAACAACACCGAGAACTCTCAAGCGCAAGCTGCATTGGCAGTGCGCCGCTCACAAGACAACGTAGCTGCGGCTCAACAAACCCTTGAAGACATGTTGCAACCCCCAGACACTAGCGATGCCCAAGAACAAGTGCTGGCGGCACGGCGTGAACTAAACGCTGCTGAAACTGACTTGACCGACTTGGAGAATACAACTGGAGTGTGGCTCCCGGCTGGCGAAATCATCTTTCTGAAGCGTTTGCCGGTGAGAGTTGATCTGTTGACGACTGAGCGTGGAAGCATCATTGCGGGATCTTTCATGACGGTCACCGGCTCCGAGTTAGCCCTTCGAGGTTCCGTATCTGAACGTGATGTAGACCGCATCAGCGAAGGAATAGCAGTTCGCATTGAAGACCGGGCGGTCGGAGAACCCATTGAAGGAACAGTTCGGCTCCTTGAGCAGAGAGCCGGCACACGCAATCTGCCAGCAGACCGGCATTATGTGGAACTCGTTGCTGATGAGATACCCGATGAACTGGTGGGCAGGAACGTGAAAGTTGTGATTCCGGTTGGTGGCACGGACGGGCCAGTCCTAGTGGTGCCCAACGCCGCGCTTTCGGCCACAGGCGATGGTTCCACCAACCTTGAAGTGGAACAAACCGACGGCAGTACCCGTTTCGTATCTGTGGAACCGGGGCTGTCCAGCGGAGGCCAAGTTGAGGTAACCCCACTAGATGGCGAGCTTGAAAGCGGCGATTTGGTGGTCGTGGGGGTTGCAAGCGGTGGTTGAGAAGGCCGCTCCGATAATGCAGTTGGATCAAGTTGGGCGCGTCTTTGGTGCGGGGCCGGCTGCGATACACGCATTGCTTGATGTGTCGCTGCAAATTTATCGAGGGGACTACGTGTCGATCATGGGGCCCTCAGGAAGTGGCAAGTCCACCCTATTGAACATCATGGCTTTGCTAGATAGGCAAACCTCGGGAAGCTACCGTTTTGACGGAGTCGACTCGCACAAGCTCAGCGAAAGCCGCCGCACTGGGCTTAGAGCTCATCGGATCGGTTTTATCTTCCAAGCGTTTCACTTGCTAGCGCATCGTGACGTGACTGAGAACGTGGTCATGTCGATGCTTTATAATCGCATGCCTCGCTCCTCACGCCGGCAACTCGCCTTGGCCGCGTTGGGGCGTGTTGGCCTGAGCCATCGGGCTAGTTTCTTGCCGACCAAACTTTCGGGTGGTGAACGTCAAAGAGTAGCGATTGCTAGGGCGATTGCGCCCCAACCAACGGTGCTGCTCTGCGATGAGCCGACTGGCAACCTCGACACGAACACCGGTAGTTCGATCCTGGACCTCTTCGACGAGTTACGTGCTGATGGCCTTACCATCGTGGTGGTGACACATGACCCCCGTGTTGGTCTACGGGCCGACCGTATTGTGGAAGTTGAAGACGGGCGAGTGGAAACCACGTCAGAGCTAACCCGATGAAACAGACCGCTAATCAGGTGGAGCGTGTCAGCAAGGCGCGTTTCGATTTGCGAGACCTGATTGCTGAGGCGCTCGCAGGATTGTTCGCTAGGCCCGGTCGAGCGTTGTTGACGGTGCTCGGCGCGGTACTCGGCATTGCATCTTTGGTGGCTACGCTCGGAGTGGCTCAAACCGCGGGAAATCAGATCATTTCAACGTTCAATGAATTATCGGCGACTTCGGTTGTGGTGACCACCGAACGAGGGTTTTTTGGTGACAACGCCCCACGGGTGCAACTGCCGTGGGATTCCGAGACACGGCTGGAGCGGCTCAATGGCGTGGTCGCGGCGGGTTCAATGGCCGATGTCAACATCGGTACGGCTCTCACTAGGTCGGTGCCTCTCAACGATCCGTTGGGTCAAACCGAGTTTCAAATTCCGATGATTGCGGTGTCGCCTGGTCTGTTCGCAGCTAGCCGCGCTGAACTCGCTACGGGGCGTTGGTTTGACCAGGGCCATTCGGAGCGGGCGGATCGGGTGGCAGTGCTAGGAGTGGGTGCGGCGCGGCGCTTGAATATTACCCGGGTTGGTCAACAGCCGGTGATTTTTGTGGGTGATTTAAGTTTCGTGGTGATCGGTATTGTTGATGATCTGTTGCGCCAAAGCGACTTGCTCAACTCGGTGATCGTGCCCGAGGGAACGGCCCGTGAACTCTATCAACTCGAGTCGCCCACGACGATCCAAATCGACACTGAGGTAGGCGCTGCGGAGTTGATCGCTTCGCAAGCGGCGATTGCAGTGTCCCCGAACGACCCTTCGGAGGTGAGGGTGCAATCGCCACCGTCGCTTGACAGTTTGCAAACTCAAGTTGAGGGTGATGTGAACGCCTTGTTCTTGGTGTTGGGTGCGGTGTCGTTGCTCGTTGGCGCAATAGGTATCGCCAATGTGACTCTGGTTTCGGTGCTTGAACGGGTAGGTGAGATAGGTTTGCGCCGCGCTCTTGGTGCGAGTCGTAGGCACATTGCTTCGCAGTTTTTGCTCGAGTCGACCGGTATTGGTTTGTTTGGTGGAGTTATCGGGGCGAGCGCTGGGGTGTTGGTAGTGGTGGCTGTGTCGGCATCCAATGATTGGATTCCGGTGCTTGATGCGCGGGTGCCTTTGGGCGCGCCGTTGTTAGGCGCGGTTGTGGGTTTGCTGGCGGGGTTGTATCCGGCGTGGCGTGCTTCGCGTTTAGAACCAGTCGAGTCTCTGCGCGCTTCGGGCGCTTAGGGGTTAGCTTCCTGCGGTTGAGCGGCGTGTTGTCGGGCTTGGCGCACGCAGGCTGGTAGACCCAGGCCGCGCAGTGCTGCACCGCTGACAGACACGCCGGCTGTGTGGCGTTGCAACAACGTGTCGATGGTGTCGCAGCGTTGCAGGTGGTCACGGAAATATTGCGGCAGGCTCTGTGGCCAACGCGTCACGCGCACGTGGCTGGGGCCTGCTAAGCCAATGGTTGCCGCTAATTCTTCACGCAAGGTGGCCACGAGTTTGGGTTCGCTGAGGTTGAGCCAGCGGCGGTCGTCGATGCGCCCCACCGATACCCGCAAGATGGCGTGGATGCCATCGTTGTAGTGAGCCCATTTCGATGACGACCAAGAGCAAGCGGTCATCAACATTCCTTGATCTCGCGGCACCAAAAATCCGGCACCGTTCAGGTTGTGGCTGACGTGCTCACGACGAACCACAAAAGTCAACACGGCAACGTCCGCATACGGCAGTTGAGATAGCATCCAAGCTGCTTCGCGGCAGTGAGGTTCAAGCAACTTGGCGCTCACAAAACTCGGCGTGGTAATGATCACGCGGCTAGCCTCGAAATAGCTGGTCGGTGTTGCCACTCTCCATAATTTGCCGTGCTGTGCAAGCCCGACCGCAGGTGTCTCCAAGATAATCTGTTCATTGAGTTCAGTTTGCAGCGCTTCAATGATCCGTTGAGTTCCACCTTTGACCCCGTGAAAAACCGGGCCTGATGCCCGCGAGTTTCGCTGTGCGCGCAGTGCTTCAAGGAAGGAGCCGCCTTTGCGGGCCGCGTCCGCCAATGCCACTGCTCCTGCACAGATACTTAGATTGTCGGCGTTGCCGGCGTTAATGCCACCAAGTAAAGGGTCAACTAGGCGTTCAAATACTTCGTCACCGGCACGCGCCCTAACCACTTCGCCGACCGTGCTGTCGCCCACTAGCGCCTTGTGGTCAGCAAATCCACGTGCGCGCAACTCAGCAATACCCGGGTCTGACACGATCCCAGCCCCGAGCAACGCATCAGGATCAACTGGTACTCCCAAGACGCTCGCGGGGATGGGCCTCAACGCTTGGTTTACCCAGATAAAGGCACCGCTGCAGGCTGGTGACACGAGATCGCCGCCCAGGCCAAGCTCGCGACACAAATCCGACATTTCTGGTTCGCGAGCTAAGAACCCATCGGCGGCACAGTCAACATCGAAACCTAAGTCGCAACCTTGCACGGGTCCACTAGCAATTTTTCCGCCTAAGCGCCGGCTTGCCTCCAACAAAACGAAATCGTCATCTTGTTGATGCAGTTGGTGAGCCGCAGCCAAACCGCTGATACCACCCCCAACAATTATTGTGCGAGCGTTCATTGCGGTGCATGCGTAAGTGACCCAACCTTGCCTTCGTCATGCACAACCCGCACCACTTCACTTAAAACATCAGGGTCACATTGAGGCACAACGCCGTGGCCAAGGTTAAATATGTGGCTTGGGTGGCCCCCGTTGGCAGCCAACACCTCGCGGGTTCCAGCCAACGCTGGGCCAACACCGGCCACCACCGCTGCCGGGTCAAGGTTGCCCTGCAACGCCACAGCATCACCGAGGCGAGCGCGGGCATCATCAATACGCACCCGCCAATCAATACCCACAACGTCGGCACCCACAGCGGCCAACAAATTCAACAATTCAGAAGTGTTGACACCAAAATGGATTCTGGGCACGCCGCTAGTTGCTAAGGCCTCGAACACCTTCTCCGAATGCGGCGCGACGTAACGTTTGTATTGCTCCGCCGACAACGCCCCGGCCCAAGAATCAAATAATTGCACTGCAACCGCCCCGCATTCAACCTGCGATTGCAAAGACGCAATGGCCAGATCAGCGAGACGATCAAGCAACCCGTGCCAAAGTTTTTCAGCATTGAACATCAACGATTTCGCAAGCAAATAATCACGCGAGGGCCGCCCCTCGATCAAATAAGCAGCCACGGTAAAGGGTGCACCAGCGAAACCGATTAACGGCACTTTCAACTCATCCACCAACAGACGCACTGTCTCAAGCACATAGGGCGTGTCGGTTTCGGGATCAAGCGGACGCAACCGTTGCAGATCGGAGGCGCTGCGGAAAGGGTGTTGCACCTCGGGGCCGACACCGGGCGTGACCGTAACCCCGAAGCCCACGGCGTGAACGGGCACCACAATGTCTGAAAACAAAATCGCCGCATCCACACCGTAGCGGCGCACCGGCTGAAGGGTGATCTCCGTTGCCAGGTCTGGGTCTTTGATCGCGTCAAGAATTGAACCCGAACCACGCACCGCCCGATATTCGGGCAGGGAACGACCGGCTTGGCGCATAAACCAAACCGGCACCCGATCATGAGGCAACCCACGGCAAGCCTGCACAAAGCAATGCTGTGCAAAACGCTCCGTGACGGGCTCTTGGCGGGACGCCGCGCTAGGCATCGGCAGTTTCGGAAAATAACGTCTTTAACCCAATTCCGCTCAGCGAACCCAGAAAACGGTCGGCCGCCATTTCACCGGCTCGCAGAGCGTTCAAACGGTGGTCTGCGTTGCTGCGAAGAAGTTGAGCAATGTGCTCGTTGTTTGGCTCGATCAGTACCACCGAAGTGTCGTGCTTGCGTAGTTCGGCAACCTCGGCGCGCAACTTGTTGGTAAACCAACTACGCAACGGATTCGTGAAACGGCCAGGTTTGCTAATCTGCTCACCAGTCATCGGCGAGGAAATGATCACTAAGTCAAAACCTAGGGTGGCAGTTAGGTCGGCATTGGTCGCCGAATGCACCCCTCCGTCTACATACTCAGTCTTGCCCACCTGAGCTGGCCAGTAAACTCCCGGCACCGCCGAAGAAGCCCGTACTGCCTGACCAATCGTCCCCCGCACATCATCACGACCAAAGACAATGCGGCGTCCATCACTGGTTCGCATCGCAACAATCCAAGTCGGCAATTCTGGCCAACGGCTAGGATGAAGTTCGTTGATGCGTTGCTCAGAAGCAACCCCAGACCTAGTCCCACGAGGGCACAGGCCGAAAGCCAGACGCGCCAGATCAAACTTCCATGGTGGCCAGAGCGCACGCCCAGACATAGCAAGCGAAAGTGGCCGCCAATCCCGCTCCACAACTGGTTCCGCGTAGGGTGTGGTGACGCGTGCATAAACCTCGGCGGCCTCAGCGCTCGGCGCGATACCACGCAGTTGCGCCACGCGGTCGCTTGGTGCAACACCGCTACGCAAACTTACCGCAGTAAAGGCACCGGCTGAAGTTCCAACGATCAGGTCGGCAGCACGAGGGTCCCAGCCCGTTGCTGAACTCAAGCGCGACAAAACTCCGCAATGCCACGGGTCGCCCACCATGCCACCCGCTCCGAGAATCAATCCAATAGATAACATCCCCTAAGCCTATGAGGGTTCGCGCTCCGCTAGGCTAAGTGTCCCCTAATCGCGGGTATTTCATCGCCAAGCACTTGCCGAAGGTTCACATTTTGTCGCAACATCCTCACGACTCACAGGCTCCGAGCAACTCCTCAGAAATGGCGGCTGAACAGGCATATATCGACTTTGCTCACCGTTGTCTTGAAGATTCGAGAACCCGCGCGCAGCGCATCACGGAGATTTTCGAAGCCACTCGCGGTGGCACCAACCAAGCCCGCCATGAACGAGAATCCGTGTTGCAAGGTGCGCTCAACCGCCTACAAAAACTGAATGTGGGCAATCGTTCATTGGTGTTCGGGCGGATAGACCTCGCGAATAGCAAAGACAAATACTACATCGGCAGGGTGGGTGTTTGGGACGAAAACCAAAGAGCGGCGGTGGTCGACTGGCGAGCGCCCATCGCCGAACCTTTCTTTAGAGCCACTGGGCTTGAACCGATGGGTCTTGAACGCTGCCGACATTTCGCCACGAGGGGACGCACACTGCTGGCGATAGACGACCAACTCTTCGGCGACCTCGCCGACCCTCATCGCAAAACCCCTGAAGACATTCGCGGGGAAGGAGCACTTGTTGCCGCACTGGAAGCGGCTCGCAGCGGGCGGCTTGGCGACATCATCGCCACAATTCAAAGCGAACAAGACCAGATCATACGTGCCCCTATGCCTGGCCTCTTAATTGTGCAGGGTGGCCCCGGCACTGGCAAGACCGTTGTTGCTTTGCACCGCGCCGCATATCTGCTTTATACCCATCGAATATCTCTAGAAACCCAAGGGGTGCTTATCGTTGCCCCGAACCGTTTGTTTATCGCTTACACAGAACAAGTGTTGCCGTCTTTGGGTGAGGCGGGAGTAACCATTGCTGTGTTGGCCGACCTCTTGGTGCCGCGGGTTCAAGTGGATGCCTTAGATGATGAACCAACCGGGCGCGTCAAAGGCGACCCTCGCATGCTTGAGGTGCTTGCCAAAGCCGTGGCCGACCGTGAACGCAAACTGCGTACTGACCAAGTTTTCGGGTTTGGCTTGCAACGTCTACGAATCACGGTGGCTGAGTCGCGCGCTATCGTGGCGCAAGCGCGGAACCGTAACCGCACCCATAATGCCGGGCGCAAGGTTGTGGAGGGGTTGTTTTATGAAACCTTAGCGGCGAGTGGACGAACCGTTATCGACCCGCAGTTGCTGCGCGAACAGTTGCACAAGAACTTGAATGTGCGTCTAGCTCTTGATTGGATGTGGCCGGTGCTCACTCCGGCGGATTTGTTGCATGACTTGTTTGGTTCGCGAGCTTTGTTGCGTTCCGCGAGCCGTGGCGTGTTGAGCGATGCGGAGGCTATGCGGCTGTATCGTCCTCGTTTGGAGCACTCGTCGCTGGTGGTGTGGAGCTTTCAAGATGTGGCTTTGCTTGACGAAGCGCGTGCTTTGTTGGGTCACCGTCCCAAGAGACGAGCCGCGGATGCCGTGCGTACCTATGGACATATCTGCATTGATGAGGCACAAGACCTTTCGCCGTTGGAGTTGCGCATGGTGGCTCGGCGTTCACTCAACGGTTCGTTTACTGTTGTGGGTGACGTGGCTCAGGCCACTGGAGCGTGGGCGAACCAAGACTGGCAAGCAGTGATCGCGGCTTTGCGAGGTAGGCACGAACACCAAGCGAGGGTCACCGAATTGACTGTTGGTTATCGTATCTGTGGCCCATCGATGAAGTTGGCGCGCAGAATTTTGCCGTATGCGGCGGCTGGTTTGCGTCCGCCTAGGCCGCTTCGTGAAGATGGCGATGAGCCGCGGTTGGTGCAAGCTCAAGGCTCGGTTGCGGACGCGGTGGTTGGGGTGCTGCGTGAGGAGTTGACTGCGGTTGGTGAGGGCAATGTTGCGGTGATCGTTGCGGGTTCGCAGTTCGTGCAACTGAGCGATGCTTTTGTTGAACATGGTTTGGAGTTTGGCGGGCCGACCCGCCGGGGGTTGGATAAGCAGGTGATTGTTGTGCCGGTGCGTTTGGTGAAGGGGCTTGAAGTTGATGCTGCGATTGTGGTTGAGCCGAGACGAATTGTCGATGAGGAAATTGAGGGGTTTAGGTCGTTGTATGTGGCTTTGACTCGAGCCACGAAACGGGTCTCGGTGGTCTTCAGCGAAGTTTTACCTGAACTGTTGTCGGATAGCGCTATCATGTAAGGTATGCCTCACAAAGATAGCCGTGGTGCGTTGCCAGCGCTTGTAGTTAGAACCACCGAACTTTGGGTAAACCGTTCTGTTCCAGTGTTGAAAGGTGTTGATCTGGTGGCCGGGCCGGGGCAACATCTGGTGATTCTGGGCCCGAGTGGGTGCGGCAAGACCACTTTGTTGCGTGCCATTGCTGGTTTGCAGGCGTTGGAGCGAGGCGAGATTTGGATTGGTTCGCAGCTTGTGGCGAATTCGAGTGTTTGCGTAGCTCCTGAGAAGCGGCGTGTGGGTTTGGTGTTTCAAGATGGCGCGTTGTTTCCGCATTTGAGCGTGGCGAACAATGTTGCTTATGGTTTGCCCCGCAAAGATCGCTGGGGGCGCTTTGGTCGGATTAGCGAACGGGGTCGCGAGTCTGTGCTAAAGATGTTGGAATTGGTCGGCTTGCAAGACGTTGCTGATCGTCTGCCGGGATCGCTTTCGGGGGGGCAGCAACAACGTGTTGCGGTGGCTCGTGCTTTAGTGCCGCGTCCCGCAGTGTTGCTTTTTGATGAACCATTTTCGAGTTTGGATTCAAATTTGCGCGTGGGTGTGCGGTCCGAAGTTGCACAGCTTCTTAGAGAACTTGACATTACCGCGATTTTTGTTACTCACGATCAAGCGGAGGCCTTCGAGTTGGGTGATGAGGTGGCGGTGATGCGTGATGGTGTTCTAGTGCAGCAGGATTCGCCAATGCAGTTGTATAAGCGTCCGCGAGACCCTTGGGTTGCGTCTTTTGTGGGTGAAGCCGAGTTGTTGTCTGGCTATGCGCAAGGAACTTATGCCGACACTGTGCTTGGTCGGGTGCCGCTTGAAAACTCCTTGAGTGGGCCGGTTGAGGTTTTAGTGAGGCCGGAAGATATTGCGCTCTTGCCGGGTCTTGGGGGTCGGGTGGTGCATGTTAGCTACTGTGGTCATGATACGTTGACGAGTGTGCTGTTGGCGGGAGGGACGGTGCTGCGTAGTCGAACAACTGGCGCGCCTCGATTTTCGTTGGATGCTGATGTTGCGGTTGGTCATAGTGGTGTTGCAACTTTGGCGTATGGGGGGTCGGTGCAGAGGGAGCCTTTGATGGTTGAGGCGGTTTTGTAACGCTACTGTGACCAAAGTCACATGTTAGGTATGCCTAACATTGGCTGAGTTGTGGTTAGCCTCTCGGTTATGCAAAAAACAACCAACACCACCAAAACCATCAAATCCAGAAAAAGCCTCAAGCTACGCAGTATCGCTGTTGCAGTAATAGCGATCTGTGGCTTCGCGGCAACCATCACAGCTTGCGGCAACGATTCGGCAACGACCGACCGCATCACCCTCTACTCAGGGCGCAGCGAAGAACTCATCGCGCCACTGATTGATGACTTCACCGCCGACTCTGGCATTGAAGTTGACGTTCGCTACGGCGATTCAGCGGAACTAGCGTTGCTAATCCAAACCGAAGGCGACAACACACCAGCCGACGTGTTCATCTCACAAAGCCCTGGAGCGCTCGGATTCTTGGCCGGTGAAAACCGCTTATCCCCCCTCAGCGATGAACTGACAGCACGCGTTGACGCGGGGTTTGCGGCGAGTGACCGCACCTGGGTCGGGCTCACCGGGCGAGTACGAGTACTCGTCTACAACAGCAACCTTGTCGATCCCGCCGACCTGCCTACATCAGTGCTTGACCTAACCGACCCTAGTTATCGTGGACAAGTAGGTGTTGCCCCCGCCAACGGCTCGTTTCAAGATTTTGTCACGGCAATGCGCAACGAACTTGGTGACCTTGCGGCGCGCAACTGGCTTGAAGGAATGGCAGCAATCGAGTCACCGAACTACCCCAAAAATTCCGCCATCGTAGAGGCAGTGGGACGCGGCGAGATACCCATGGGTTTAGTCAACCATTATTACAACCTGCGTGCGCTTGAAGCCGATCCGTCAGTTGCGAGCAGAAACCACTTCTTCTCAGTCGACGACATTGGTTCGTTGGTGGTTGTGACCGCAGGAGCGGTGTTGTCCACTAGCGACGCATCCACCGCAAGTGAATCGCTACTCAACTTCTTGCTGAGCGATGACGCACAAACAACTTTTGCAGAACAAACACAGGAATATCCACTCGTTGCTGGAACCGCGGCACCCGCGGGGCTGCCATCCTTACAAGGATACGCGGCGCAAACAATCGACTATGATCTGCTCGGGGATGGTCTGTTGGGCACCATCGAACTGATCCGAGAAAGCGGCATTGAGCGGTAACCCCAACCTTCGACGGCCCCCTACCGCGCTGTTGGCGCTTTCGGTCGCTATTGGTGCTGTCTTTGTGGGGCCGTTCGGATACGTAGTGCTCCGCAACTTAGATCTCGGCACCGACCTCGTATCGCTAATATTTTCGCAGTCCACTTGGGAACCGTTACGCCGTTCCTTGCTTCTTGGTATTGCGGTTTCGGCATCAACGGCTCTGATCGGCACCACATTGGCGTTCTTGACAATCCGCACAGACCTGTGGGGTCGGCGTGTTTGGCGTGTGCTCGCACCGCTCCCGTTGGCTTTCCCGAGTTTCGTGGGTGCCACCGCGCTAATCGCTGGTTTCGCAACTGGTGGACTGGTTGAAGAACTACTTTCGCCTTTGGGAATTGGCAACTTGCCAGACATGCGCGGTTTTCGTGGGAGTTGGCTGGTGTTGACCCTGTTTACCTACCCGTACGTGTATTTACCGGTAGCGGCTCGGATGGCTTCGCTGCCACCTTCGCTTGAAGAATCTGCTCGTTTGTTGGGCCGTCAACCGCTGAAAGTCTTCGTGACGGTTGTCTTGCCTCAGGTGCAAAGCGCCGTTTTGGCGGGGACTATGCTGGTGTTTTTGTACTCAATCAGCGATTTCGGGGCTGTCTCGCTGCTGGGTTACCGTACGTTGACCCTAGAAATTTATGCCTCCCGATTGTTTGATCAGCCACGGTCGATGGGGCTCGCTTTGGTCTTGGGGATGTTGGCTCTTTGCGTGGTGGTCGGGGAACGCGCCCTAGTACGGCGTCGGGCGCGCCAAGATACGAGTGCCAGTCGAACCCCATTGCTTGTTCCACTCAAGCGCTGGCGTTTGCCACTGTTGGTTGCTGTCAGCTTATTTATTGGCAATGCTTTGATTGGGCCGCTAGCGGTGCTTGGCGTTTGGGCTTGGCGAGGCGTT
The DNA here is from genome assembly GCA_024421095.1 of Acidimicrobiia bacterium. Lineage (GTDB taxonomy): Bacteria > Actinomycetota > Acidimicrobiia > Acidimicrobiales > Aldehydirespiratoraceae > VXYK01. The sequence continues at coordinate 12,425 of JAHQYM010000012.1, read as the reverse complement.
ACTGCCAAGGTCGACACCGTGGGGCTTAGCGTTAGCTTTGGTGAACTATTAGAACCAGCGTGGCATACCACGCAAGTCGGTCTCATTACCGCACTCGTGGCCGTGGTTGTGGTTCTGCCTATCGCTTGGTTGACTGTCCGCTACCAGAGCCGTGTGGCCGGGGCTGCCAACGCCATGGTGGTAGCAGGGTTCGCTTTGCCAGGCATTGTGATTGCGCTTTCGTTGGTTTTTTGGGTTCTTGATGCGCCGCTCATTGGGCGTTTTTATCAAAGTTTGCCGTTGCTCATTGTTGCGTATGTGCTGCACTTTGGTGCCCAAGCGAGCCGAGCCGCGCATGTAGGGGTTGAGGCGGTTCCAGTGACTTATAGCGATGCCGCAGCGACTTTGGGAGCGAGTCGGCTGCGACGTTTGCGAAGTGTTGAACTCCCGTTGATGCTGCCAAGTTTGTTTGCTGGTGCTGGTTTGGTGATGTTGTCAACCATGAAAGAACTTCCAGCGACCTTGCTTTTGGCACCAGTTGGGTTTGATACTTTGGCGACCGAGGTATGGGCAGCAAGCGATGCGGGGGCTTTGGCTCAAGGCGCGGTCGCTTCGTTGGCCTTGGTTGCGGTTAGTTCGTTGCTTACTTGGGCGGTTGTGTTGCGTCGCCTGGATGTTCACTGACTTTTGGCACAAGATTTCCGCAATTTTGGGCTGTTTGTGCCTTTGTGTCGCATCGGTGACTCAAGTTGTGTCAAGTAAGCGACACTGTTTCGTTGCAAATGTTGTCAAGATGCTACTTCGGCGGCTGGCCCGTAACTTGCGGCGGATCAATCGGGACGTTTCGTGGGGGGAGTCTCTAGTGGCAACGAAGAGACTCCCTCTATGAGCGTGACAGCGCTTTTGGGCGGCTAGGCTGAACTAAACTAGGAGGTGTCATGGAGACGTTTTGCCACGCGGGGACAACTCGCCGGATATTGCTGATGTCGGCAACTTTGCTGGGAGTATTGTTGCTGGTTAGCTGTACTAGCGACACCGTTAGCGATGCCGTTGGCGACACCGACACACCAAGTAGCACTACTAGCGTTCCTGAAACAACCGTGCCTCCGCCAACCGCTTCAACTGCGGTTACCACTTCAACTACCACCCCTATCCCTGACGATGCTTCTGCGCTTGGAGAATTGGTGATCGTTGGAGTTGAGTTCGGCGAAGGGGGTTTTATTCGGGTGGAGAACCGAGGTGTTACTGATGCCGATGTCAAGGGAATTTATATCTGTCAGTTCCCGCAATACAGTGACCTTGGTGCTCAGGTGCCTAATGGTGTGATAGCCGCGGGCGATATTTTTGAGGTTCCGGCAGCGGCGGTTGGCGGGCTGAGAAAGGCCGGCGGTGAGGCTGCGCTGTATGCCAACGACAACGATTTCGGTTCACCAGACAACATTTTGGCTTTCGTTCAATGGGGCACTGGTGGTGCTCGAGCTGAGGTGGCTACTGCGGCCAATATCTGGGGTGGAGCGGATGTGAGCGTCTCACCAGACCCCGGATTCAACGACATTGTGCTCAACGGCGATCCCGCAGATCCAGAAGCTTGGAGTTAATCCAGATTCGGGTTGTGGTTATTGAAATGGCTGCTATCTTTGAGGCGCGGGGTGGAGCAGTTTGGTAGCTCGTTGGGCTCATAACCCAAAGGTCGCGGGTTCAAATCCCGCCCCCGCCACAAACTCCAGAAAGCCAACTCACTTAGGTAGCTTTGTCTAGACCTAGTATCACGGTTCGTTCAGGGCATCCAGATTTTTTGGATCTCGCTTGGGAACAATCCATTGTGGATTGGGATACGCCCCGTCTGCTTAGTTTGCCTAAGGGTATCTCTCGCCATGAAGTGCGCTTCGTTGATTACGAAGAGGGCATTTACGTTATCAAGGAACTGCCTTACAAAGCCGCGCTTAACGACTATCGAGTCCTGCGAGCATTGGAACGATTAGAGGCACCGGCGGTAACCGCGGTTGGTTTGGTTGAAGAGCGCTACGGCGATCCAGGTGCTGAACGATCGGCGGCTTTGATCACGCAATACGTTGATTTTTCTTTTTCTTACCGTGAACTGTTGGAGGGAGCGGGTTTCGGTGAGCGGCGCCGACAGATGCTCGCGGCGTTTGCTGGTCTGCTTGTGGAACTACATTTGGCTGGTTGTTTCTGGGGCGACTGTTCACTATCGAACGTGCTGTTCAAGCATGACGCGATGGCTATCGAAGCCTTGATGGTTGATGCCGAAACAGCTCAACTGCACCCTGAACTCAGTGCCGGACAACGCCAACACGATATCGAATTGATGGTGGTGAATGTGGCTGGAGGGATGGCCGATATCGCAGCTTCACGCGGGGTTGATATTGATGAAGCCGACATCTGTCTTGGTGAAGAAATGGCGCGTTGGTACGAATGGCTTTGGGACGAAACCACGAGCGAAACGATAATCGCCGCGAATGAGCGCTACCGAATTCCTGAACGTGTCCGCCAACTTAACGACTTGGGTTTCACGGTTGATGAAATCGATCTGATCCCCACTGAAGAAGGCACCAAGTTGCGGCTCAAACCGAATGTCGGCCCACGCAATCATTACGCAAGTCGTCTGCGCCAGATGACTGGTATTGAAGCATCGGAGTGGCAAGCGCGTCATTTGCTGAGCGATATCTACCATTTCGCAGCGAGTCAAGGCGGTAAACCCGCAAGCACCGCAGGTGTGCGTGCAGCCGCTTTGGTTAGCAAAAAACGCAGAGGCATGGCTTTAGCGGCGATACGTTGGCGTACCGAGCGATGGGAACCCGCAAGCCGTCAGATACGTGAAAAGACAGACCAAGACAACATTTTGCAAGCATATTGTGATTTCTTAAACTACCGTTTCCATGCTTCCAATGCGGCTGGTGCCGATCTAGGTCAAGAAGTCGCGCTGCAAAGTTGGTTTGACGCTGGTTGCCCGGGTTTCGCTCCCGAACCCGAAGCCGCCCCCCACCAACACAATCTCTAGCAGAAATAGCTTTCGTTGGTGTTGCATCCTTTCGTGGCAAGATAAAGCGTGCAAGAACTGGACACCAACGCTCAAGACAAGCCGATAAAGCGCCCGCACGGGCCGCATCCGTTGATGGCTGCGGCGTTGTCGGTGATTTGGCCCGGGCTAGGGCATTTTGGGCACCGCAACCGCCGCGCTTGGCTGCTTTTGTTGAGCACGCTCTTGATTTGTGCGGGGCTGGTCGTCTACGTGGGCACCCGCAGTCGCACTACTTTACTCGTCTGGACGGTTTCTAGAACACACCTTTGGGCGGTCATCGCGTTTGCGGCGTTGGCGCTGTCTTTTCGGATTTGGGTTGCCGTTGATGCCTATATGTCGGCTTATTCTTGGCCTAGGCCGCAGCGAATTCGCCGTTGGCGATACCGGCTGGCCGCGACCACAACGCTGGTGATGTGCGCTGCAATTATTGCCGTACCGCACTGGTTTGTGGTGCGCTATTCCGTTGCCCAAATAGACCTTCTCTACAACGTTTTCACCGCCACAACCACCGAGACCGCCACGCCGACACCGATCAACGAAGGCACCCGCTCAGCGACAAGTGTCGTCCCCGCACCGGGCACCGTTGAAGAAAACCGCGCCCCTTCGTCAAATGCAGACCCTGCCCCGACAAACTCAGACCCTGCCCCGAACACCCCGACCCCGACCACGCCGCCAGCCGCGCCACCAGCCCCGCAGTCAACCTCCACAATAACGACTACGACCGAAGCGGTTGTTGCGACCACGGTACCCGCAGCAACTTGGGATGGCGAAGAACGCTTGACCGTGGCCTTGCTTGGTGGTGACGGAGGATTTGATCGCAGCGGAGTGCGCACCGACACGATAATCTTAGTTTCTATTGACGTGGCAACGGGCGAAGCCGCGGCCTTCAACATCCCCCGAGAATGGCGAGGTTTACCCTTTCCTGAAGGAACGCCGGCAGCGGAGAGATGGCCTGAAGGTCACGTAGGCCTCGCCAACTCCGTCTATTCGCTCGGTTCGCGAAACCCCGAGGTTTTTCCAGACGCAAGCGACCCGGCAGGCCAAGCGATTAAGTCGGCTATCGCGCAACTCACTGGTATTGCTGTGCAGTATTACGTTTTGATTGACATGGAAGGTTTCATCGAAACCATCGATTTGTTCGGCGGTGTTGACGTTCGTGTGACCGAACGGATCAACGACCGTATCAAACCTGTGGTGCGTGATGGTGAGCCGCTGAATATTGAGGTTGAGCCAGGCGAGTACCGTTTTGACGGCTCAACAGCGCTTGCTTATGTTCGCTCCAGACGCCAATCGTCTGACTACCGCCGCATGGCCCGGCAACGTTGCGTGGTCGAAGCGTTCATCAACCAAGTATCTATCCCTGAATTGCTCGCCAATTTTATTGATCTAGCCAACATTATTTCTGATCACGTCAAAACAGATATTCCTCTGGAACGGCTTGACGAATTAGTGAGCATTGCCCGCAAGCTTGATACCTCTAAAGTTGTTACCGTTAACTTCATTCCCCCAGAGTTTCCGGCAGGCCGAGCACCAATTTCGCTAGTGCGTGAGGCGGTTGACGAAGCGCTTCAAGGTGTTGGAAGCGAAACCAATGCGTCTCTTGCGGGGACTTGTCAAAACCCCACCTAAGGAGCTATCTCAGGTTAATGAGTTTGGCCATGCGCTTGTTGCACTTGGCTGTGCCCGCCGTGCGCGTTCCCGCCGTGCGCGTGGTCGTCTAATATGATCATGTCTTGATCGTGGCGGTGTTCGCTGTGGTCTCCCAATAGTCGTTCCGAGAAGGCATCTCGGAGGCGTTCCTCGGTTAATATTTCGTTGGGGTTGCCAGAAGCTATGAGGCGGTTGGCGAGCAACAGCACCGAATCGCAATGCCGAGCTTCATCGAGATGGTGGGTGGTGACGATGACGGTGGTGCCTTGCTGAGCGTAGTCTTCGATCACCGCTAAGATGCGTTCTTGGCTAGGGATGTCAACCCCAGTGATCGGCTCATCAAGTAGCAATAGTTGGGGTTCTGCGGCCAAGCCTTGGGCGATGCGCACGCGTTGTTGCTGCCCGCCGCTGAGTTCACCGAAACTTTGATTGAGAAGATGATTGATGTTGAGCCGTTCGCCAGCTTCGTGCATCTTCGCTTTGTCTTTAGCTGTCAGCCAACCAATTAGCCCTCGTTCACGATATCGACCCATGGCCAGCACTTCGCCGGCAGTGAGCGGCATCCAGGTGCTGCGATGATGTTGGCACACGTAAGCGAGCTTTTGGGGCACACCTTCGATGCTGCCTGAGGTCGGTTTGAGTAAGCCGGCGATGGTCTCCAGCAAGGTAGTCTTGCCAGATCCGTTTACGCCCATGACCGCGGTTGCTGTCGCCGGTTCAAAGGTGTGGGTTATTTGGTCGAGAGCTTTGATATCGTCGAAGCGTACGGTCAGCTTCTGAACACGCAAGGTCATTGTGGTTGCTAGCGTTCGCTATGTCGGCGTGTGTGTTTGGGAGATCGTGGCATGAGGTATCAACAGCATCCAATTTAGGCCGGTTTGTGCTCGTTGCACAGCGCGCATGCGCCGTGGAGGTCAAGGTTGTGGTCTTGGGGTTTGAAGCCATGAGTTTGGGCGATGGCGTTGAGCGCCTCAACTAACGTCTGTTCAAGTTCGTCTTTAAGGTGAATGTCGGTGATGCCACCACAATCTGTGCAGACGAGATGGTGGTGGTGTGAGATTAACGGTTCGGCTAGTTCAAAGTGGGCGTGGTTGCCGCCGCTGTTGATGCGACGTACCACACCGGCACGTTCGAGCATCTCAAGGTTTCGATAAACGGAACTGGCGGCTAGATCGGGTGCGATCTTGGTGATATCGGGCAAGGTGAGCGGGCGAGTGGAATCTGCTAATGCGTCTACTAGTCGTTGTCGAGAGGTCGTGTAGCGGTGGTCGTCCTCGGAAAGGCGTTCACCTACTCGGCGGTGCAATTCGCTTCGTTCTTTTTCTGTGTGGGTGGTTGGCATCGCATTCTCCGTTTATAGAATGATAATCATTATCAGAAGCACTTGTGCTCAATTAGCGAAAGGTTATTAGACATGAAACAATTCAAAGTCGTCCCCAAACGGCTCCACCGCGTATCACGCAAGAAAACAATCTTGGTTATTGCAGCGAACCTAGCGGCGCTGTCTTTGCTGGTTTCTGCTTGTGGCGATGCAACACAACAAGAAGGCACCGCGGCGAGTACTGGTGCCGCGAAACCAACAGTTCTGGTGACGACGGGAATTTGGTCAGACATCGTCTCTAACGTGCTTTGTAGCGGAGACATCAATGTTGCAACGCTAATCCCAGATGGCGGTGATCCCCACAATTACGAACCCTCGCTGCAAGACCGTGAACGCATGGAGAATGCTGCTCTGGTAGTGGCTAATGGGTTAGGTCTCGAAGAGCGTCTTGAAGACACGCTCATTGCAGTTGAGCAAAACGGTACGCCAGTGTTTAGAGCGGCTGAACATGCGAGCACCGTCTTGACCGGAACAGAGTCCGGTGCCCACGGCCACGGTGCGGAAGAGGCAGCAGAGGAGGTGGACGGTCATGGCCACGAGGCGGCAGCAGAGGAATCCGGTCACGGCCACGAGGAAACAGGAGGGGACGTGGACGACCCCGGCCACGAAGCTGAAGAGGAAGTGGAGGAGGACGGTCACGATCACGAAGCTGAAGAGGATGTCGAGGAAGCCGGTCACGACGAATCGGAGGTGGACGGTCAAGACCACGACGCAGTGGACGAGGACGACCACGGCCACGAGGAAACAGGAGGGGAAGTGGACGACCACGGCCACGAAGCTGGGGACCCACATGTTTGGTTCGATCCGCAACGCGTCAAAGAAACGCTTTCGGAACTACAACAACTCGCAGTTGAACACGTTGGGCTTGACAGCGATGCAGTGGCGTCTTGCTTGAACGACTATTCGTCCGAACTCGATTCTCTTGATGCCGAGATTTCCGCGTTGCTCGGGCAAATCCCTGAAAGCAACCGCAAACTCATCACCAACCACGACGCTTTGGCTTATTTCGCAGATCGCTACGAATTTGAAATTGTCGGAACGGTAATCCCCTCAACTAGCACGATGGCAGAAACCAACCCGGCCCAGTTGGCTGAACTTGCTGAGGTGATCGAGCATGAAGGCGTGCCGGCAATATTCGCGGAAAACCTGCACAACAGCGATGATGCCGAGGTGCTAGCCGCACGAGTCGGAGCCGTTGAAGTGGTAACGCTGTATACCGGCAGTCTCGGCCCGGCGGGGAGTGGTGCCGAAGACTATCTTGGTTTTATGCGAACCAACGCTCAGTTGATTACCGATGCATTAACCTAACTTAGCTGCTGAGTTCGGTAACTTAGGTGTGGTATGGAGTTTTTGGTCGATCCGCTGAATTGGTGGTTGCACCCATTCAGTTCTAATGAGTTTATGCGTAGCGCGCTTTACGCTGGCTTGTTGGCGGTGCTCACCACTTCGGTGGTGGGCACTTGGGTGGTGTTGCGGGGTATGAGTTTCTTGGGCGATGCGTTAGCTCATGGGGTTTTGCCGGGCATCGCGGTGGCTTTCATTTTGGGGCTCAGTACTACGATCGGGGCGTTCGCTGCAGCGTTGGCGATGGTTTTGGGGATCAACGTGATCCGCCGTTATTCTTCTTTGCCGGTAGACACCTCAATTGGCGTGTTATTTGTCGGTTTCTTGGCTTTGGCGGTGGTCATCATGTCGAGTTCGTCAGGTTCATATAGCGGTGACCTAAACCGTTTCCTGTTTGGTTCAATAAGCGGTGTTGATGACGCAGATCTCAGACGGCAAGCGATCGCAGCCGGTGTTTCGCTCCTTGGCGTTACTATCTTTTACCGTGCGTTTTTGGTTATGACCTTCGATCAAGCGCAAGCGCAAGTGTTGGGTTTGAGGCCACGTTTGGCGCACGCCTTGCTTTTGGTTTTGGTGGCTACTTCCATCGTCGCGTCCTTCGAAGCGGTCGGCAACATGTTGGTTTTTGCGTTCCTGATCGCTCCGCCAGCCACGGCGATGTTGTTGGTGAAGCGAGTGCCGCGTATTATGGTTTTGGCCACGCTTATCGGTGGGTTGTCAACCTTGTTGGGGCTGCTCGTGAGCTACCATCACGACACCGCAGCGGGGGCTACGATGGCTTTGACGAGCGTTGTCATCTTTATTTTTGTGTTGATGTCGACGGCCGTCGCCAACGGAATCAATGTGCGTCGCTAAACCGTGAGCGAAAACGCCTAGTCTTTGGTAGTTGCACTTAGGAGGGGTAAGCGTGGCATCAAATCTTCGCCAAGATCAGTTGAGCGCACAGCTATTGGAGATTATCCGAACGAAAGGGTTGCATCGTTTGGATACGCCGATTGAGTTAGCGTCTGGCGCTATGTCGGCAGATTTCGTTGACGGCAAAGAAGCGTTGGCGGCGTGGAGCGATTTGCGTGTGGCTGCTAGCGCGATTGTTGAGACGGTTCATAATGCCGGGCATCGTTTCAACGCGGTTGGAGGGTTGACGCTTGGTGCAGACGCGCTCGCGGTGGGGATCGCCGCGGTGGCGGATTGCAGTTGGTTTATCGTTCGCAAATCCCCGAAAGGTCGAGGCACCCGGCGCCAGATTGAGGGCGCACGGATCGGCCGGTCAGACCAAGTGTTGTTGGTTGACGACGCGGTAACTACTGGGGGATCAATTTTTCAGGCATACGACATCGTTGCTCATAGCGGCGCTGCAATCGTGGCTGCGGTGACGCTTGTGGATCGTGGTGAGAACGCTGGCCCTAAGTTCGCGGATTTGGGGTGCGCCTATTTCCCGATGACCACGTATAAGTCTCTCGGGATTGACCCGCTATGACAGAGGCCAACCACTATAGTCCTCGAAGAAAGTGCCACTGTTGTCTTTGAAGAAAGTGAAGGAGTAAATATGAGTGCTCGAAGAGACATGATTTTCGGTGCGATCGCCTGCATTGTCATCTTTTTCTTCTTTGTCAGCATCGACTTGTATCAGACAGTTGCCGACTACACGGATAACCGTGAAGGTTTCGTGTTCGTTGAGTTGCTCGCTGCTGTGCCAACTCTAGCGTTGGTGACCTCGTGGTTTGCGGTGCGGCGTTGGCTAGAAGTGACCCATCTCAACGACCGTTTGGCGCAGACCGTGGGGCAGCTCAACAAAGCGATTGAAGACCGTAAAGCGATGGAAGAACAAATCGGTGAGGCTTACAAGATGGCGGCGTTGGGCCAGCTCGCTGGCGGTCTCACCCGAGAACTCAACAATGTTCTCCAACCGATTGTTACCTTGTCGCAGTTAGAACTTGAACAAGAAAATAGCGCTGTTACCCCCAATGAGAATTTGCAGCGCATTCGTTTGGTGGCCGAACGTGGTTGCAAAATCTTGGAGAGTTCCTTGGCGAACCCCACGGGTGGTTTAGGTGAAGCTACCGAGATCGACTTGTCGCAAGGTTTGTCTCGGGTGGTTTCGCAGGTGCAGAACTCGCTCGGCAATGAGGTTGCTATCACCACCCGATTTGTCGAAGATGGCGGCACCATCAAGGTCAACCACGAAGATTTCGATTCGGTGTTCACGGTTTTGTTGACCAATGCGGTGCAAGCCAGCGAACCTGGCGATGAGGTTGTGGTGGGGTTTTCGTCTCACGTGTTCAACGAACCCGAAGCGCGCAAGAAAGGTGTTTCGGCTGGCACATTTTTCTGTGTTACCGTGGCTGATGTTGGCAGCGGTATGAGCGAAGACGTGTGCGAGCAAGTGTTCGATCCGTTCTTCACCACCAAGTCGGCTGAAGGTGCTACGGGTTTGGGGCTCACCATTGCCTATGAACAAGCCCATCGCTGGTCAGGTGTGATCCATGCAACCTCGGTGGTTGATGAGGGCTCAACTTTTGAAGTCCTCATTCCTCGTTATCAACCAGAAAGTGGCGAGGGAGTGTGAAGCATGGCAACAGTGTTGGTGGCAGACGACGACCCAAACGTGCGCTTCGGTTTCACGCGCTTGTTTGCGGTGGCTCAAGGCCATGAGGTGATCGAAGCGAACGGCGCTGAGATGGCATTGAAGCTGATGGCCTCGGTGAAACCAGACGTGGTGGTGACCGAAGCTTTGATGCCCACGATGACAGTGTTGGAGTACATCAAGGCTTTGCGTTGGGCGTGGCCTCATGGCGGTATTGTGGCTTTGTCGGCTGGGGGAATGCACCAAAGCCCCGAGTTCGCTATCGGGTTGGCAAGCACTGCGGGTGCCGATGAGGTGCTTCGTAAACCTGCCCAAAACACTGTGCTGTTGGCTGCGGTCGGGAAACACCTGCCTTAGGCGGTTGAGTTTGTCGGTGAGGGGTCTGGAGGCGGTGCCACCTTCAGCGAAAGGAACCGTAGGGGAAGGTCAATGAGCGCGGTGGGGCCATGGGTGACTTCACCACGAAATTGCATGGAATCCCCGGTTTGAAGTAGGTAACGTTTGGTGCCGTAGCCGTATTCAACGCAACCTTCAAGGATGTAGATGAACTCCACACCCCCATGTTGGAACAACGGGAACACCTCGTCTGGTTCGGTAATCGTCACATAAAGCGACTCGATTTCACGAGTTGGGCCCCGCAATGAACCCAAGTCTCGGTAAACCCGCCCTGGTCCAGCGCCTTCGTGAATGATCTCCATGCCTTGTCCCGCTGGTACTACAACTGCGTCTCGTTCCTCGTCTAACCCCCGAAAAAAAGCGGTGAAGGGCACTTCAGCAGCATCGGCAAGAGCAATCAAGGTGCTGAAACTCGGTGAGGTCTGGCCATGTTCGACTTTTGAGAGCATGCCTGTGGAGAGGCCCGCAGCGTCCGCAAACTGCTCCATAGTCAAACCCATGCCAACTCGCAGTTCCCGAACCCGCCGACCGACGCTGTCGCAAACCTCATCTGCTGTTAGGCGACCCGGCCTCGCGGTCTTGGTGACAAGCGATTCCGTTGGTTCAATTTGCTCTTCGGGCACACTAGCAGCGTAGAGAGGTTGGAGTGCCAATACTCAACAGCATTGTTTGGTTCGGCAAATGTGGTTTACGCGACCCTTCGCTGTGGGTCATTGCACGGGCGGTTGGTTGTGGCAGCGATCCGTTGCGGTGCTGGCCCGCTGATCTCGTAATCCGGGCGGAGATGGCAATATTTCTGGTGGCACGTTCTCGAACTAGTGTTTTGTCGTTGGTTTGGTTGCGGGGTTGGTAGGTGGTGGTTTGAGTATGTGTGTGCCGCGGTTGGCGGTATGTGGTGAGGATGTCCGGGAAGTGGGATGCCAGCGGTGGGCGATGATCTTGTCTCGTTCGGCGAGGTTGGTTGTGGCAGCGATCCGTTGCGCTGCTGGCCCACTGATCTTGTAATCCGCGTGGAGATGGCAATATTTCTGGCGGCGCGTTCTCGAACTAGTGTTTTGTCGTTGGTTTGGTTGCGCGGTTGGTATTTGGTGTTTTGAGTATGTGTGTGCCGCGGTTGGCGGTATGTGGTGAGGATGTCCGGGAGGTGGGATGCCAGCGGTGGGCGATGATCTTGTCTCGTTCGGCGGGATCGGTGATGGAGACTGTGGAGGTGGGGGTGCGGTTCCAGAAGATCTCTTGGTCGCCTTTGCGTTCACAGATGGGATGGCCGGACGGTTCGATGCTGATGCGGGCGAGTTGCTTTCCGCGCACGGTGTGGAACTCCCAGTCGACGAGCGTCAGGGCGGTATCGCCGAGACGGGAGCGGATGAGGTTCTGCAGGTGTTGGCCCCATAGGTCTTGGTCGCCCCGTTCGCCGCGTTTGGTGAAGGTGGCGTAGTCGGCCTCCAAGCCGTGGACGGAACCGTCGTCGGCCACGCCGATGAGCAGGGTGCCACCGAATCTGGAGTTGGCGAAACCGGCGATGGTCTTGATGGCGGTGTCCTCGGTAACGCCCCCTTTGCGCTGTGCGTTGATGTCCCAGCGCAGCGTGGATTTGTATTCCAGGTAGAGGGACTCGCGGTCGGGTCCGAGCAGGTCGCCGATCGGGCAGGTTCGTTGTCGGGCGACGGTCGCACGTTTTTGCACGTCGGGGGCGAACACATCGATGAGTGCGGCTTGCAACTCGCTGTTGTCGAGATAGCTGAAGACCAGTTTGTCGTTGCGGTCGAGGCGTGACAGCAGTGCGTCTTGGAACCGCGCGGGGAACACATGGTCGCGAAACGTGGCCTCGTCGTTGTTGGTTGCCTGGTTCTGAATCTCAATATCGGAGACCAAGTCTGCGGCGGCGGCTCGAAACATGAGTTGGTCTTCTTTGGTCCAGTCCGTGCCGAAGCGTTCGTTGAATCGGGCGATGATCTCCGATAGCTGTTCGGTTTCGGGATCGGCGAGTGGGCCGGTGCCGGAGTAGATCGTGGTTACTTCGGCGTCTCCGCTCGGCAGTTCGATCGAGC
>JAHQYM010000134.1 GCA_024421095.1 Acidimicrobiia bacterium | reverse complement strand
CCACGGTGCCAGCAGCGCGGCTGCCATCATGAACGCCATACGGGTGGCCCGCGCGATGGGTGGCGCCGGCGTGGTGGGCGACCCCCGCGCCGCCCCCCCACCCGCGACCCGACCCACCCCGACCCCGAAGACCCCCAGCCCCAAACCCCCGAGCCCGAAGACCCCGAGCCCGAAGACCCCGAGCCAGACCCCGACGACTCGGACCCCGACGATGGCATGGTTCAACCAACCGAATTTAGCGATGTCGCACCCGACAACACCCACAGCACAAACATCGGTAAGATTTTGGCTGCCGGCATCACTCAAGGCTGCAACCGAGAACTCCAGCAGTTCTGCCCAGACAGTCCCGTAACCCGAGCACAAATGGCAACCTTCCTAGTGCGTGCCCTCACGCTGGAAGATGGCGACCCAGCAGAGTTCGCCGATGTCGCATCCGACAACACCCACAGCACAAACATCGACCGGATATTGGCTGCCGGCATCACTCAAGGCTGTAGCCAAGACCCACTGCGGTACTGCCCCGACAGCCCAGTAACAAGAGCACAAATGGCCACCTTCCTTGTGCGTGCCCTCAAACTGGAAGATGCCAGCCCAGCAGGATTTGAAGACGTAGCAGCCGACAACATCCACAGCGCCAACATCGACAAAATCCTCGCCGCTGGCATCACGCAAGGTTGCAGTCAAAACCCACTGCGGTACTGCCCCGACAGCCCAGTAACAAGAGCACAAATGGCAACCTTCCTAGCCCGCGCCCTAGACCTATAACCACCGACCTCGGTGCCTGCCAGCGGTGCGGTTATCTAATACGCACATCTGGCACGGTGAGCGGCAGCCGGTGGTGCTCAACTCCTGAAAGCTCCCAGTAGACATCCCCACGTCATCTGACGAGGCGCTAACTCAGCCTTTCAAGTCCGCCGACAGCATCGAAGCCGCTGTCAAAGCTGAAGATGCGTGTTACGCCCGCGTTCGTCATGATGGCTGTGTGCAACGCGTCGCGTGCTGAGAGACCGGTGACGCTCTCCAGCAGCGTCCGTGCCGCACGAACTTCGGCAACACCGAACGCAAAGACATCGTCGACGATGGCGTCGAGGCTCGCGAAAGCAGGATCGATTGCATCGAGTCGGCCGATGGCGGCGTAACGGTGAAGTATCTCCTGGTAGACCTCAATGTCGGTGACGAGTGTCGTGCCTGACTGCGCCAGACGCGTGAGCACGGCGATCGTTCGATCCTTGTTAGGGTGAGCGGCGCCGACCAGATACATCGGCACGTTGGAGTCCACGAAGATCATGAGGCCACTCGGCCGGCATCAATGTCACGAAGCATATCGTCGATGTCTGCTGTCGGGAATTCGTGCTGCGATGCTGCTGCTATAGCTCGCAGCCTCGCGTCAGTGGAGTCAGAGGGCCGGTTCGAGTCGCTCCGTGCCTCGCGCATCGCCTGACGGACCCATTCCGCAACCGTCATTCGGCACTCTCGTGCAGCGCCTTGGATCTCGACGTACTCATCCTCGGGCACAAGCACTTGCAGTCGTTTCGACACAACAATGAGTATATCTGACTATTCAGAGAATGTTTGATTGACCCATTCTGGTGCTTACCGAGTTGCCGGGCACCAACATCGGCAAGATTCTGGCTGCAGGGATCACTCAAGGCTGCAACCGAGACGTTCAGCAGTTCTGCCCAGACAGTCCCGTAACAAGAGCACAAATGGCCACCTTCCTAGCCCGCGCCCTAGACCTATAACCACCGACCTCGGTGCCTGCCGGCGGTGCGGTTATCTAAGGCGCACATCTGGCACGGTGAGTGCTGGGATCGTTCGGATCAGGTATCGGTCGAACTGAGGAACCGTGAATGCAGCGAGTCCGTGCTCCGGTGTGTACAAAAGGCCCTTTTCGATCAACTTGGAACGTATCGGGCCGCACTGCCGGGATGTTCTCCCAAGCAGTTCAGCGACCGCACCGGCGAGGTGCGGTTCTGGGCCCAATTCAGCCATCGCCCTCAAGTAGGCGAGTTCAAGTTCGGTGGTGCGATCGTGTCTCACCTTGAAGAAGCCTGAATCGAGTTTTTCTTCTACTTCGGTTTTAGCCATGCGTGCATCGGCCGCATTGATTTCGGGACCCTCGGAGAGATTCCACGAGGCTTGACCGAACTCCTGCAAGAAGTAGGGGTAACCGTCTGTGAAATCGGTTGCGGTGTTGAGCGCCGCGTCCGAGAACCTGACTCCGCTTGCGTATGCCGGTTCAATCAGCGCTTGCCGAGCATCAGAATCGCTGAGTTTACCGATGGCCGGAAACCTGAAGAGACGTTCGGCGTAGGACTTGGCTTCTCCGGCAAGTTCAGCTAGTTGTGGAAGTCCTGCGGCGGTGAGAGTGATCGGCAATTGCCTTTGAACAGTCTTGTGGATGGCCGCGATCAGAGCTTCCAACTGAAGGCGCGTGAGGAATTGAATCTCGTCGAGGAGCAACACGACACCTTGGTTGTGTTGAGCGGCCGCTTCACCAAGCGCCACTAGGACATCGGTAAGGTCAGCATCTAGCGCCCCGCTGTCTGCCTCGCCCTCAAGTGGTTCAACTCCGAGATTCGCTGTAAGTGTACCTTGGGGGTCTACGGTGACCGTGAACGACTTGAGGACCCGGGCGGCGCGTTTTAGATTTCCAACCCATTTCGTTCGAGGGGCGATGGCGAAAAGCGTTTTACGAACCTCGCGTGCCAAGATGTTCCTGAACTGTTCGTTGTCGTGCTTTGCTATCTCGACTTCTATCACCAACCAATTACGGTCGATTGCTGATGCCCGAAACTCTGAAAGCAAGACGGTCTTGCCGACACCCCGAAGGCCGGTGATTATCATCGATTGCTCTGAGCGCCCTGCGCGTAGCCGGTCAAGCAGTATCTCAAAAGCGTCAAGTTCGTCTTGCCGACCGACTAGCACCGGAGGTCTTGCACCGGCGTTGGGCGTGTAGGGGTTCTTCCTTGGATCCATTACGGCAGTGTAACGAGAGTATTCAGGGTTTGTCGAAGTATTCAGGGTTTATCGTTTTTTGATAAACCGTCAATACATAAATAAAATGCTGGGAGCCTTTGGACAGATGGCGGGAGTGGCCTAGAGTTTGGGGTATGAACTTTGCATTCTCCGAAGAACAAGAGCAGTTGCGATCCTTCGTGCGGAGCTTCTTAGAGGAAAAATCCTCAGAGACAGCGGTGCGTGATCAGATGGACACCGAAGTGGGATTCGACGAATCTGTATGGCAGCAAATGGCGGAACAAATGGGTTTACAAGCACTCGCGATACCCGAAAAGTACGGCGGTCAGGGGTTTGGCTTTCTTGAACAGATCGTGGTGCTTGAAGAAATGGGCCGAGCCTTGCTCTGCGCCCCGTATTTCTCATCTTGCGTACTAGCCGCCAACACCTTGTTGCATAGCGGCGACGAAAACGCCAAAAACAAGTACTTACCGGCGATTGCTTCAGGCACGAGCAAAGCAACCTTAGCCTTCACCGAAGAAAATGGCCGCTGGGATGAGAGCGCAATCACCATGCTGGCAGCAAAAGAAGGTGCCGACTGGAAACTTAATGGCACCAAGATGTATGTGCTAGACGGCCACAACGCCGAAGTGATCTTGGTAGCGGCGCGAACCGATACCGGCGTTTCTCTATTCAGTGTCGACACGCCAGCCGATGGGCTCACACGCACTGCTCTAGCCACCATGGATCAAACGCGCAAGCAAGCAAAATTGAACTTTGATGAAGTGTCGGCGACCTTGATTGGCGAAGCTGGTCACGGTTGGCCAGTATTGGAAACGGTGCTTGACCTAGCAGCCGTTGCGATGGCAGCCGAACAGGTCGGTGGAGCACAGAAGTGTCTGGATATGTCGGTTGAATACGCCAAAGTTCGGGTGCAGTTTGGCCGTCCGATTGGTTCGTTCCAAGCCATCAAACACAAGTGCGCCGACATGTTGTTGCAGGTCGAATCTGCCAAATCCGCAGCTTACTACGCTGCTTGGTGTGCGGCGGAAATGAATGAAGAACTAGGCCAAGTTGCGTCTCTAGCCAAGAGTTACTGTTCCGAGGCGTACTTTCACGCAGCGGCTGAGAACATTCAAATCCATGGCGGGATTGGCTTCACTTGGGAACACCCAGCGCATCTCTATTTCAAGCGTGCCAAGAGTTCCGAGTTGCTGTTCGGTGACCCCACCTATCATCGCGAACTTTTAGCCCAACGCATCGGTCTTTGAGCAGCAGATGGAGTGGGTCTTCATTTCAATTGCGGCAGTCGCGGTTGTGGTGATCGCATTCGTTGCGGTCGGCAGAACCGTTGGGCAATTAGAAGCCGAACGAAATCCAGCGGTTTATGATCTCAACGCCGCAGTACAGTGGATTGCGGCCCGTCTACCCGAGGAAACCACCGCACGAATATCTTATGACGATGTAGCCTTGCTGCTGCGCTGGCACCTTGACTGGTTCCAAGAAATCGGGGTTGCGTCTCGCTACGGTCAAGAGTTAGCCACCGAAGAAGCCCGCGTGGATGGCGCTATTGCTCAAGACGAAGCGGCCATTGATGCGATCGTGGCAAAGTCGCTCGAGGCAGGTGGTCCAGATGCGGTTGATGTTGTATGTGTTCTCGACATGCAGATGCGTTACCTAAAAAAGATTGGCGCGGTAGGCGATGTAGCGCCAAACGGCCAGCCGTCTAGCTAACGATCAACTCCGCTGTGGACCGATGTTTTGTCGTTGATGATATTGAGTTAGAAGCCCACCTGGCGTGCCCCTCGCAACACAACGCGGCAAACAGACCGGGGTTGGTCATTGCACACGGTTTTCCGGCGGAGGCCGGTGGTGGCATCAACTCAACCGCGAGTTTGCCGAGTCTGGCCGACCGTGTAGCTACTGAGTGCGGTTGGGCTGCGTTGACTTTCTCAAGCCGAGGGATCGCGAAATCTGGCGGAAACTTTTCGTTGAAGGGTTGGTTGCGAGATCTGCAAGGTGCGGTCGCGTATCTGCGTCAGACTGTGGACTGCGAAGGTGTCTGGTTGCTTGGTTTTGGCACTGGGGGAGCACTCGCAGTTGAAGCTGGGGCTGAAGATGAGGCTATTCGTGGAGTTTGCGCGGTAGCCTTACCAGCCGATTTCAGAGACTGGGCTAGAAGTCCACGCAAATTGTTGGTCCTAGCACGCGAGATTGGCACCATTCGCGACAGTGAATTCCCGACAGATTTCGGTGCTTGGTCTCAAGAGCTTAGGTCGGTTGATGCCAGCAATGCTGCTCGGCGTTTCGGTCCGAGGGAGTTGTTGCTAATTCACGGCAGCGATGACGATGTGGTACCGGCATTGGATGCGCGTGCCATTGCCGATGCTCATGGCAACGCTGATCTGCGGATTATCGACGGTGCTAGCCATCATTTGCGTCATGATCCGAGGGCCATAGCCTTAGTGCTCGGTTGGTTAGACCGCCAACGCAACCGCCTACTTTGACCCCAACAAGACCCTAGCGCGCCCCTTTCTTGCATTCATCGCTCTCCTTTTGCTGGGATTTTCGGGCACGACATCACCCACCCCACTCCCCGTGTTGAGATTCGGTCTCGCTCATTTTGCGTACAGCAATCCGTTTAGTCGCGTCTCCCATTCGTCTTCGTCAACGACCTCGAAGCGCATCGCCTTGGACTGCATTGCGGGCACAAATTCAGCCCAACCGGTCTTGCGCGCGTGTTCGTTGCATTCGTCGAAGACGGAGCGCTTGTACTGTGTGTCTTCTGAACCCTTGAGATGCACGCCTTTGGTCTCGACAACGAAGACTTGGTGGAAGCCGTCGTCTGTTTCGGGCTCGTCGCCTCGCAGCGTCACGATGAAGTCGGCATAGACCTTGCGTGGCTTCCAGCCCTGCACGTAGTAGTCCTTGCGGGCGCGGTTGCGGTACCAGAAGAACAGCCGCGCCTGCGTGTCGAGATAGGTGGCGACGG
>JAHQYM010000133.1 GCA_024421095.1 Acidimicrobiia bacterium | reverse complement strand
CCGGGCCGAAATTGCTTGCCGGCACCCCACGTTCGGAAAAAAAAGCAACATCAGTCCAACCAAGTTTCGCTCGCACCTCAAGGCCATTGCGCTCAACTAGGGCACGCAGCAACGGATGATCAAGGCCCGGGCGAGCCGACGGAGAACAGTCAACCACCTCAACCCTGTCGCCATCGGCTAACACCGGGCGCAACAACTCACACACGAACACCTCGGCCATTTCACAATCACGATCCGGCGCAAAACGGTAATTCACTCTCAAACGCGCCTGGTCGGGCACCACATTGCCAGCCACACCACCCTCAACATGCACCGCTTGAAGCGCTTCACGATACGCACAACCCTCCACAACAGGGCGGCGCGGCTCAAAACCCGCAAGCACCTCAAGCACATCTCGCAAACGGTGGATGGCATTGCGACCCATCCAAGGACGCGCAGTATGCGCCCGTAAACCAGCAAGGCTGACCTCGAAACGCATCGTCCCCTGACAACCCGCCTCAAGCGCACCCAACGTAGGCTCACCAAGCAAAGCCACGTCAGCATCCAAAAGGTCGGGTTGCGCCGCCAATATTTCACGCAACCCGCTATGGATGAGCGCCACCTCCTCGCAAGCATAAAAGACGTAAGTAACATCGGTTAGCGGCGCGCTCAACCCCCGAGCAAGTTCCAGCATCGTGGCTATCCCACCCTTCATATCAGCCGAACCGACCCCGTAAAGCCGCTCACCTTTAATCCGCGCCTGGGTATTGCCGCTCGCTGGCACTGTGTCGGTATGGCCCGCCAAAAGCAAACGCCGCCTCCGCCCAAGTTGAGTACGGGCAACTAGATTATCGCCAATGCGGGTGACCAAAAGATGCGGGCAACGGCGCAATTCTGTTTCCAGCGCATCGGTTATCGCCGCCTCATTATGACTCACCGATGCAATGTTGACCAACGCAGCCGTAAGTGCAAAAAGATCACCGCCCGGCAACTCGGCAAGGGCCGTCTCCGTGGCGGAGTTCAAGTAGTTGCTCCGTGGTCACGCAGGATCGTGTTAAGCGCCGACTTGTCGTGGCGTTCGCCTTCGGTCAACCGTTTGATAACCAAAACCGCAGGTAAACCATATTGCCCCCCAGGAAAATCGCGTGGCCTAGTACCCGCAACCGCAACACACCAAGACGGAATCTCGCCTCGACTGATTTCTGCACCTGAGGCAACATCAATGACCGGAATCGAAGCGGTGAGGATAGCTCCCGCACCCAACACAGTTCCTTCGCCGACACGAGCACCCTCTGCAACGATGCAACGGCTACCGATATAGCACTCATCTTCCACGATCACCGGCGCGGCTTGCGCTGGCTCCAAGACACCTCCAATACCAACGCCACCAGAAAGATGAACGTTCTTACCAATCTGCGCGCACGACCCCACAGTCGCCCAAGTATCAACCATAGTATTCTCACCGACATAAGCGCCGATGTTGATGTAACTCGGCATCATCACCACACCCGGCGCTTGGTAACTCCCCCAACGAGCCTGAGCCCCAGGCACGACCCGCACACCTTGAGCCATGAAGTTGGACTTGAGCGGGATTCTGTCGGCGTATTCAAAGGGGGCGTTTTCGATCGTGGCCATCGCGGAAATCCGAAACAACAACAGCACAGCAAACTTACACCACTCGTTCACGGTCACGCTGTTGTCTGGATTGATTTTCGCCACCCTAGCCACGCCGCGATCAAGAGCATTGATGGCTTCATGCACGGTGGCGACCACATCTGGATCGTCCACATTCAGTGAAGCGCGCTCCGCCCAAAGGGATTCGATACGGGACTGCAAATCAGACATGACGCAAAGGTTATCGCTCTCTCGGCTTGGGTTGACAATGTGCGCCCGAAGCAACACGATTCAAGGCTCGCTCGAATGCTTGCGTTGGAGCGACCGCCGCCAAACGCACATAACCAACGGCAGCGGCACCATAAAACTCTCCGGGGCTCACGATCACACCGCAACGCTCTGCGAGGTTCCGAGCCAAACCCCAAGAATCGCCCGCTGGAGCCGCAGCCCAAAGATAGAAACTGCCATCTGGCAAATCGGTTGTGATGCCCACAGCGCTAAGCAATTCTTGCGCCATGCCGAGGCGTTGCTGATAGCGGCGGCGTTGCTGCTCCACAAGCCCTTGATCGTCCCAAGCGACCACTGCCGCATGCTGTATCGGGCCGGCAACCAAAGCCCCAGCATGTTTGCGTAACTCACTTAGGTAACGCACAAACCGCTGGTCTCCCGCATAAAATCCGGCACGGATACCCGCGAGGTTCGAGCGTTTCGACAACGAATGCACGCTCAACACCCCATCACTACCGGCACTCAGAATCGTGCGGCGTGGGCCTCGCCAAGTGAACTCCAGATAACACTCGTCACTAATCACCAACACTTCACGGGTGCGTCCCCAATGAGCCACAGCTTCTAAGTCATCAAGGCCACCGGCGGGATTACCAGGACTGTTGACCCACAAACAAAGCGCGCGGGCTGCGTCCTCAGGATCAACAGAAGCCAAATCGAGCCGCCACTCAGCATCCAGCGCAACTGGCACTGCCCGACAGCCGGCTAGCACCGCACCCATCGCGTAAGACGGATAACTGACCGCCGGATACAACACCGTGTCGCGAGACGGATCACGAAGACGCAGATAATGAGGTGCAGAAACCACAAACTCTTTCGTACCAATACACGCCGCCAACTCATGTTCTGGATCAACCGTGACCCCAAGCTCTCGGTGCAGCCAGTTGGCCGCAGCCATGCGGTAGGCGCGTGAACCCACCGAGCGTGGATAACCACGTTCCGAGTTTGAAGCCGCCAAAGCACGCACCACCTCGGGGGACGGCGAGTCGGTCGGCGTACCAATCGAACAATCAACCACCTCACCGAAGCGTTGCTGGGCTAACTCCCGCAGATCGTCTAGGCGCTCATAAGGGTAAGGCGGCGGTACGAACGCGCTCATCAGGTGCTCGGCTCAACTAGCGCTTGACGATCTCGGGGATGCGTCACAACGAACTCATCCAACGCACCCACCGATGCCGGTTCAAGGTGTGCATGCATACGCATCCCCAACTCCTCTGACTGATGAGCACTAACCAACCCTTCACGATGCACCGCCGCAACAACATCGCCACGAGCCCAAGGAACAAACAACTCCACAAGCTCAGTGGTTCGCCTAATCCGTTGGCCTATCGCTTCAAGCAGCACATCAATATTGTGGCCACTATGTGCTGATACCGCTATCGCGCCGTCGTGGAGGTTCGCTAATCGGGTTGCTCGGGTAGCTTTGTCGGCCTTGTTGAACACCAGCAGTTCCGGCACCAGCGCCGCGCCTATTTCGGTAAGCACAGTACGCACCGCAGCAATAGAAGCAAGCGGATTCGCATTGGTTCCGTCCACCACATGCACCAACAGGTCGGCATCACGAACCACATCAAGGGTGGTCTGGAAGGCAGTAACCAACTGATGCGGCAGCTTTTTCACAAAACCAACAGTGTCGGTGACAAACACGGTTTCACCGCCGGGTAGCGCTAAGCGGCGTGTGGTCGCATCAAGAGTGGCGAAAAGTCGGTCTTCAACCAACACCTCAGCTTCGGTAAGACGATTCAAGAGCGACGACTTGCCAGCATTGGTATAACCAACCAGCACCACCGCTCGGTTTCTTGTGCGCCGTCGTGCTTTGGTTTGGGTGCGCCGATGGTCTCGCACCTTACGGAGGTCGGTTTCGAGCTTGTGGATACGGCGCAGCAGCCGGCGGCGGTTGACCTCAAGTTGAGTCTCACCCGGGCCACGAGTGCCGATACCCCCGGCTTGCTGCGAATAGCGTCCCGCGAGACTACGCAGCCGTGGCAATCGGTAACGAAGTTGGGCTAACTCCACCTGCGCTTTACCTTCCACAGTGCTGGCATTCTGGGCGAAAATGTCTAGGATCACGGCAGTGCGATCCAGTGCTGTGCAACCCAGAATCTTCTCCAAATTGAACTGTTGCGCCGGGGTTAGTTCATCATCGAAAACGACTGTGTCGCAGTCTTGCGCGGCGACAATCGCCTTAATTGCGTTGGCTTTGCCGGAGCCCACGAAAGTTGCTGGATCTGGTGCGCTGCGGCGCTGCAGCAACCGTGCAACTGGATCGGCACCAGCTGTTTCAACAAGCAACTCCAACTCGTCTAGCGAAGCCTCAACTTCACGGGACGTTGCTTGAGCTTGGACCATTCCCACTAACACGATGCGTTCACGAAACGTTCGTTCAATCAGTCCGCCCGAACTCCCACCGAACTCACCGAAACCGCCACGATGCTGTGTTTGCGATTGCGTCGTGTGCGATTGCGTCGTGTGCGATTGAGTCGTGTGCGATTGAATGTCGTCACCCATGTTCGAATTCAATATCGCCTACGTGAGTGGCGGGCCCGCTAAGTGTAAGGGGGCCACTAAGGTAAACCACGGCCTCCCCGCCGGGCATACGCACAGTTGTCGGGGAAGTAACTAGGCACCAGCGGTGAAACACATAGCTAGCCACCGTTGCCCCAGTTCCACAAGCGCTAGTAATACCTGCGCCTCGTTCCCAGACCCGCAGCTTCAGTTGGTCTCGACCAGCCACCTCCACGAAACTGACGTTGATACCCCCAGCGAAATGGGCTTCAATCGCCGGGCCTGCAACATCAAGCGCTATCTCATCTACATCAGCCACCTCGCAGATCACATGGGGATTACCAATGTTGGCTGTTTCCCAGCGCCGCACCATACCTGCCCGCCCGTTGACTGCCCGCCCGTTGTTCAACAATTCTGTGCTGACCGCAGCCATCAGGTCTTCAACGTCGGGGACGGGCCCAGCCGTAACGAAACCCATCTCAACGGTGGCAACCACAGTATTCGCACGGTCGGTCGCCCGCACAGTGCAATGGCGAATACCTGCCGGGGTCTTGATATCAATCTCCAAGTCGTTTACGCCACGGTGGCGCGCCACAGCTTGAGCAAGACAACGCAAACCGTTACCACTCACCTCCGCTGCACTACCATCGGAATTGAACAACCGCATCGAAATCTCAAGCTCATCGCTGGTAATACCATACAGCAAACCGTCTGCACCGATCCCCGTGCGTCTGTCACAAAGCGCGACAGCACGATCCGCCGCATCGTCAGGCAGCAGATCAGTGATCGAGACCAAAAAGTCGTTACCTAATCCATGATGCTTTGCATAGCGAGCCAACATGCCTTCCATTGTTGCAGGTTCACAGCACTAACCGTGCATTGCGAGGACGTTTTCCTTGGTTAGTTGGGTGAGGGCGGTTAGGGTTGTCCAGTTGAGAGCTCCGTGGTGTGCTTTCTAGGTGGCCGGAATTTTCTTGGTTGGGTTGGCGTGTTTTAGTTACAGGTTGAGCCTGCGCGTAACTGTGGGATGGGGGGTGGTTGGGGGTTCTTGAGTTCGGGTTGAGGCCAAGTTGTCTGGTGTGTCTGAGAGTAGACGACACACCCAACATTGGATGTTCGAGAGGATTGGGTTGCAATTCATGGTACTCTATTATATGGATAATATTCAACTTCAATTAAATAGCATCGAAGAGAGCCTCTCGCAATGGTTGTCGCAAAGCAAACGGCCGCTCGGCCTGTTGCTTGGCGCTGGGTGTCCGTCTTCAATCAAGGTGAAAGATACCGACGATCGACTCCGGCCTCTGATTCCCGACATCGCTGGAGTGACGACGACTGTAAATCAATCGCTTAATGCTTCCAACACCGACTATAAGAAACTAGTGTCTCGCTTGGGAGACGACCTCGGGCAAGAGCCGAACATCGAAGAGATTCTAAGCCACATCCGTGGTCTCGCACTGGTGGTGGGAAAGCATCGGGTACACGGTCTCGACGAGACGGGAATCGATCGACTTGAGAAGCATGTCACGACTGAGATAGCGAAGATTGTAGCAGTAGACCTACCATCGGAACGTACACCTTATGATGATCTGGCAGTATGGTCACAGGCTGCAACACGACGCAACCCGCTCCGAATTTTTACAACAAATATCACGTTCTCTTAGAGGCTGCATTCGAGAGAGAAGGTGTGCCATTCTTCGATGGCTTCGTCGGTTCAGAACAGCCATTTCTTGACACAGCAACGATCGAGACAGACGATCTTCCCGCGAGGTGGACTCGAATCATCAAACTTCACGGTTCGTCGAA
>JAHQYM010000132.1 GCA_024421095.1 Acidimicrobiia bacterium | reverse complement strand
CAGGATTGTTGATGACTGTGCTGGTCAACACCGGTGTAGGCATTGCAGTTTCCATCGCAACCGTTCGAGATTGTTTTCTCTTCGAGTTTCGTTTGGGTTTTTCGGTCATCGTGCCAACCGGTTCTTTGGTTGTGGTTAAGGTTTTTTGGTTTTGGGACATTGAGCCTCGCTGAGACTAGAAGGGTTTCAAAGGGCACCCTGAAAGCCGGGTACGAGACTGTACAAGCACAAATATAGCAACCAAAAACAACGTCAAATATATAAATACCAAATAATTAGGGAAACAACCCGACCCCCGAAGCACCCAAACACCATCACGAGACCAAACCGAACTTTGATCCCCAAGCGTTCAAAACCCGAGGCTGCGAACCGGTTGGCAAGCACTCCAAGAACTCCACGGCCTCTACCTAAGCGAGGAGCACGACCCCACGGGGCACGGTCGATCCCGAACAGCCGCTTCGCACTATCGGCGGAAACGATTCGCACTCTGAAGGTTGAGCCACAGATCCGAAGTGATGCCGAGAGCTTCGGCAAAAGCGCGGGCTGTCTCGGCAGTGATGAGTCCAGACTGATCGCGGTATCAAACACGAAGGTCAAATTGAGGGGTGTTTGTGAACGGCTCCACAACTTGTGCTTGAATCAAGCGATCCCAATTCTCCCTGGTTGATTCTTTCTCGTACGTAAGAAACAGGTCACACTGGCGCACACCCGCTGACGCGAGGTGTACCGCGTCGGCGGACCTGACACCTCGGTTTCCCCTCAGCTCTGTTCGCTTCATTCGCCACATAGGCGATGAGCACGTTGGCATCAACATAAACCCTTCGCAGACTATTCTTCATCTCGCATACTTCTGACCAGGACTTCCGCTGGTAGATCACTGCGGAACACTCCACGCGCCCTGAGATAACCGTCTGGGTCTCCCTCATCGACGCGATCCACCTGGGTCACCGCGCGAACAGAAAGGGGTATGTCCGTGTTCGCATCACGGGAGATCATGCCGGTCACATCGGCGACATGGCCCCACACATCTCGCATAGTGTCCTCAAGGTCTGGTTCCGGGTAGCACTGGATCGCACTATCAGTGGTCAACTCGTACAGGTTGAAACTCAGTTTCTTGCGTCGAGATAACGTCTCGATTCGACCGCGAACCGTCCCAAGCGACGCAACGTCAGGTTCAGTCGCAGTTAAGGAAGCCACCGGCGTTTCGACGACGAGCCTCTTCGAGCCGGACTCAATCACGACGTGGTGCGATTCGTCGGCCAATTTCAACAGTTCGCTCATGCGCCGGTCGAGAACAGAAACACGATCGACGTTGCCTTGCCGAACACGCCTCGCGACCTCGACATAGCTCTCACACATAGCAGGTATCCGCTGCTCGGCTTCATCGTTTAGCGGAACGGCCCGGGCGAGTGCCAGGGCACTTCCATAATCGAGCCCTGCAAGCACCCACTGGACTTCTACATTGTGATCCTCCCTTAAGGCATCAAGCACCTGCGAAAAGCGAGACAACGCGTCCGACAATGTTCCGATCGTGATCTCGCCACCGAGACGAAATCTCACCTGATCTTCGGTCATACCCAAAATAGTAGTTCGCTCGTAATGGAATTACGCGAGCCTGCGTGTAAATGTGGGATGGGGTGTGGCCGTGGCCGCTTGGGTCGCGTGGAAAACCCTGAATTCTGACGCTCAAGGCAACAATTCCCAACGAGGCGCGAGTGTCATCGGAGCGTGTGAGAAAATCGTTGGGGCAATTAGGAGACCTGCGCGTAAACGGGGGGTGGGGAGGTTGAGGGTCCCTGATTTGGGGGGTGAGCGCTGCACACGCTCGTTGAGCGACTGAGGGCTGGCAGATCTGCTCCGAGATCAGTAGGAAGTCGGCGAGGTCGGGGCACTCCACGCTGATGTCACTGGGCGAGCCTTCCCAGTACTACACGCTCCTCGTCGAGTATGCGCTGGAGCCGTGCCAGAAAGTCGGGGTCGAGCCGTCGCTGATCGATGTGTTCAGCGATGGCGACGCGGATCGCCTCCGAGGTGGAAACGCCGTCAACCTTGGCGACCGCGTCTAGTTCGGCGGCCTGCCGGGCATCTTGGCGGATGGTCGTTGCGCGTGTGCCTGTCACGGTGCCACCTCCTTGAGCGGCACCCTATCAACGGTTACATCTATCAGTAGGTGATATTCAACAATCCACCGATACAACTTTCGCACAAGCACAGTTCGTTCACCGCCTGCACGGTGTTCGACCGGAGGGCAGACCGGAGATCAAGTAGGTCCCGCGGGTGTCGGTTGTGAGCACGTTGCCTCAACCGTTACTCGTGTCGGCCACTCGGGTCAGCACTTATCGTCAATTGGAATAGCGACAACTGTTGAACTGTCCTATGCTTGTAGTGTCGCCTAGGTAGACGAAACAGATGAAATGAGAAAGGCAAGGCTCGGTATGAGTTCAACACCACCTGTTATTGAGGAGATCGGCAGCCAAGAAGAACTTGACATTCTCATCCAGAATGTTCTTGACGAAGCTGGCACGACGATACCGAAACTTCGCGCGCAAGGGGAGTTGGGTCGCTTCGAGAGCGAACAACTCCGACTTGCGTGGCACGTCTTGGCTGGGACGGGCTGCTTCTAACAGACCACTCCTGTGATGCAAAAGACCAGTCTGCAGGATCAAGCGCGCCTGTTTGCCCAAGACCTGTCGGACCTTCTGAATAGTACAATGCTCTAACCTAGGTATTGAACCACGCGATCCTGTAACCACGATTTGTTTTACAGCCGAACAGCCAGCCTGGCACCGCGTTTGACGGATGTTTACTCAGCCCGAAGGTGTCTCCATCACCCGCTAGACGCAATTGCGGGTAGCCCGCGCCGATTCTCTTGCTGGGGCAACGGGGCATCGGTCTCGGACGCAACACTATTGTTTGACGGGTTCACACAGGTTTGATCTTGCGTCTAAGGGTGCGTTCGCTGCGTTGTCGACGGAGTAGTAGAAATTTCTGTACATGTGGCACTGTGTAGCCCGTGTACATGACCCTAGCGAACGTGATATCTGCATCTACCGTTCAACCGGCATGTACGGTTTCATTGCCGACGAATTGGCAGCGGCGGCGTGACGTGACATCTTCTTATACCGTTCAACCGTCATGTCGGAGAGTGCGGCTACTACGACAACTAACGTCCTGCCGGGTGCGCCGCTGTGCTATGCATGGACCCAATCTTCGTGTTGTGGGTTAATGGGCGGAGCCCGAGGCTTATGCCTCGGGCTCCGGGGTGGTTGGAATGGAGTTCTAAGTAGCCAGTGGCTCCCTGCACCTTAGATTAGGCACAGAGAGTGACTGACTACATCTTGTGTTGCTTACGTTGTTGCCGGAGCCAACCTGATCGACCCATTGATTGTATCGGCTGGCACGTTCGCAGGCGGTGCGGTCGCGGCTGGTACCAGCGTCAAGACACCGGTGCCGATAGCGTTGACTGGAGACACGGTCACCGCGAAGTCTTGGTCGATTGCGGTTAGACCGGTGATGTCGAAGCTCCTTGCGTCAGCCGCAACGGTCATGCGGCCGCGGTTGCCGGGCACTTGCGTCGAAAGCGGGTACCAATTTACTAGATAGCCGGTGATACCTGCAGCTTCAGCAATTTCAGCGGGTGTCGTCGCTGTGTTCACTGTCCATGTCACTCTCACCGTGGTCGTCTTCGGCAACTGTGCAGCAGTGAGGCCTGTAACTGGCGTAGCAGGTGTCGCTTCAGCCTTGACTGGGGCGGAGAAACCTGGCGTTCCTTCAATGCCATTTCCTGACGGGTTCCCGCCGACCAGTGCTTGTGTAACGGGCAAAACCCGCACCACATAGGTCGGTCTTGCGGTCGCTGTTCCTGCGTTGACAGTGATGGTGGCGCTCCGAGTAGCCGCAGCGTTGAAGTAAGTCCCTGTACTCCCCGAGGCCAAAGCAACGGTCGAAGCCGAGGTGCCCGTTGCCGAAACAGGCTGCCATGTGCTGTCCGGGCTGTTCGCAACGTCGAGATACTCAACTTTGTAAGCAACCACGTTGGGTACTGCCGACCAGGTGACATTAATCAATGTGGCACCGGTGTTTGCCCGGGTCGGATCCGCCACCGCTGTCACTGTAGCGGGTGCGGCGGTAGCAACCATTGGTGTATCGCTGCCAGCGGTCAATACCTGACGTGCAGAGCCGACTCCGTTGACTGGTGTTATCCCAACGATGTAAGGTACGCCGTTTTCCAAACCTGTAATGGTGACGGTCGGTAAAGCTGTCGCTGCCACAGATGTTGAAAAAGTTGTCAACGGTCTCGTCAAGTCTGCTGCAGTGCGGTTGGGTCCGTATTGGACAACGTAGCGGGTGATATCGCTGCCGTTGCTTGCTGGTGGAGTCCATGTGACGACGAGTGACCTATTGGCCCCGATAACCTCAATATTGTTCACGTCAACAGGGTCGGGCAAGCCTTCGGCGGCACCCGAAACCCATGCGCTCCACGGACCTACATCACCATTACCAGTACCGTTCTTGGCTCTGACTCGATAATCGTACGAGGTACCGGCGGTGAGAGCCGTTGCCGTTGTTTCTCCGTCGGTCAACGTCGTACCAGTACCTGAATGGGGAACCGTCACCGGTGTGCCAGGGCCAGCGGGCGGCGTGGTGTCGGGTGTTGCAGAGGTACGACGCTGCACGTCATAGCCGGTCACGGATGCGATCCCGGTTTGTGCCGCCGGTGCAGTCCAAGAGACAACCAACGCGGTACCTCTCAGATCGGCCGGCGCACTCCTAGCAGGTGCAGGTGGCTGAGCAACCGTAACGCCGGTAGGCGCGCCGGGCACCGGACCTGGTGAAGTCGCCTGGGGGGAGCTTGGAACGCTTGCACTTTCGCCTCTAGCGTTGACCGCTGCAACTCTGACATAATAGTCGAACTCGTTGCCCAAGTCCGGGATGGTGTAAGAATTCGCGGTAGCTGGAACCGTCATATCCCCGACCGGTGAATTGAGAGGAGACTCCCATGAAATCTTGTACCCGGTTATCGGAGTGCCTCCGTTATCAACTTCGGGAGAAGTACCGGTCATCATGGGTGTATCCCAGGTGACAACCAACGACTTGTTGGCAGGGGTAACCTTGGGATTTCCGGGTACCCCAGGAACACCCAGCGGTGTCGCTGATCCAGTGATCCATGCGCCGTTGAGCGTCGGTTCACTGGCGGGATCTTGAGTGCCGGTATTACCACCGGTGGCCTCTATGTAAGTGTTGGCCCGGACACGGAAGGTACACTCCTCACCGTTGTTAAGCGTTCCAGATGAGCCGGTTCCGCCACGCAATTCGGCGCTCATGAGTGACTGAGTGACCGCACTAGCGGTGAACGTTTGCGATGAACCCCGGACCGGTGACGCCGCGAGCGCGAGCGCATGGGTTGCGGGCCAAGGCTCCTTTCCGCACTTGCGTTGAATGTCAAAAGCCATCTCACCTGTAACAACACCTGCAACAAAGCTCTGGCCAGTGATGAGCGTGGGGGTCCGCCAAGTAACCGACGCAAAGAGTTTACCTCTAGCGAAACTACCGTCGGTTGCCGTTGCTAGTGGCAGCGAGACCCTAACGCTTCCAGCCCCAACCGTCGTGGCAGGCCTGACAGCGCTCTGAGTCTCGTCAGCCGGAGCGGTGATCGCGCCCTCACCCGCACCATTCACTGCCTGAATATGCACGCGATATGCAAGGCCTACCGTCAAACCAGTGATCTTGTACTCCGTGGCAGCGGGATCATCAATATCCTCGGAATCCGGTGTCTGCCGACCTGTTGCCCATTGAACCTGATATCCGGTGATGGGTGTGCCGCCGTCGTCGGTTGGTGCTTTCCAAGTCAAATCCAAGGTGGTTTCGTCCACACCAGGAGTCACCACAAGGTCTCTTACCGCGCCTGGGGTGGTGCCTGGCGACTGTGAAGCCTCGTCGCTCCATTGGCTTGTGCCGGCGTTGTTGGTTGCGTTGACGCGGAATGTGTAGGTTGTGGCTTTGGTTAGTGTGGCGGGGCTTGTCCAGGTTGTACTGTCATCGACGGTTGCTTGTTGGTCGTCGGTGTATTCTTGGTCTCCTGTTTTCCATTGTATGGTGTATCCGGTGATTGGTGTGCCGCCGTCGTTTTCGGGTGCGGTCCATGACACTGCTAGTTGGTTGCCTGCTGTTCCGCTTACTTCAACCTCTACGTTGGTTGGTGGTTGGGGGGCTTCTTCTAGGTTGTCGATGTGTTGGTACATGCGTAGCACGAATGATGCCATTTGGTCGCGTTCGACGTCGGCGTTGGGTGAGTATGTGTCGCTTGTTGTGCCTTTGGTC
>JAHQYM010000131.1 GCA_024421095.1 Acidimicrobiia bacterium | reverse complement strand
TAGTACCGCCGAAGCACAGCAAGCCGCCGGCATAACCATTGCAGAACAGGTGCAGTTAGCTCTAAACGGCGAAGCAGTCCCATTCGCAGTCAACCAAACCTAAAGGTTCCACAAAGCGCTAGCCTGCCCGTTAACTGGGATCTCGAACTGGCACACCGCTAGGTATCAACGCAACCACCGAAGCCGCAAACGTTCAACCTCGCCAAACGGCGCGTTCGGGTTCACCAACTTTGCCAACTACCGGATACGAGCACTCCTCTACGCCGGGAAACCCAACTAGCGCTACTCGACACCCTCACTCCGACCTAAGACGCGAAGAGCCGCGAAACCGTTTGCTTTGGGTCGCCGCGGCGCTGTTGTTGATTATCGGGATAGTCAGTGTCAGTCATCTGCTCAGCGAATATCCTCGTCCAGAAGTGACCGCCCACGCGTACCCCGCTACCCACCCCCGGACCACCAATGCTCCCCCCATCCCATGTTTACGCGCAGGCTCTCAAAGTGCCCCGTGATCGTATCCTCGCACACCGTGGCCGCGAGTTGCACTCAAAACCTCGGTTGAGCCGTGCCTAGCAAAATGTCAAATACCTAGATCTGAGGGCCACGCCGAACGGTTTTGTTTAGCCACGAGCCACGCGGCGTTTCAGTGCAGCAAACGCAAATGTTTGGCTGAGCAGACCGACACCGGTAATGGCTAATAACGATTTACCCAAGGCCCACGCATCCCATTCAAGAAACAAAGACCGCAGCCCCTCAAGCAAATAGGTCACCGGGTTGTAGTGAGCCGCCGCACCGAGCCAACCAGTCATAGCCTCAATGGGCACAAACGCCGAAGTGATGAAGGCGAACGGGAAGAACAACAAAAACGATGAGTTGACCGCTCCGGGGTTACCAGTCCGCAAAGCGATGGCGTAGGGGAAACCGGTGTAGGCAACACCCCAAAGGGCACCCATCACAATAAATGTGACCACACCAAACGGGCCAGTAGGGAAACGTATGCCGATGATAAAGCCAAAAACCAGCACTGGCATAACCAGCAAAACCACCAACGCAAAATCCGCCACTATATGCCCGATCAACAACGCTCTGCGTGACACTGGGGTGAGCATCAAGCGGTCGAAGTAACCGTTTTGAATATCAAGCACGAGCGCCGGCGCGCGTGACACACCGGTAACTGCGAAAATGATCGCAACCGGCAACTGGAAAGCCTTGTAATCGATCTCGATCGCGGTGAAGTTGGCCACGTCTTGCAGCGATCCAACATTGATTACTAAGAAAAACAGCGGGATGATTAGCGCTGGGATTACCGCTTCAAGATCGCGAGGCAGTTGACGCACTGAACGAATGGCGATGCTCAGCACATCTCTCAGGAACCCGGTTGGTCGGGCAACTATCACGCGCTGCTTGGCCGGGTTGGTTTCGGGGGTGGACATCATAGGTCGACTTCTTCCATGCGATTGCCAGTAATTTCCAAGAACACATCATCAAGCGTGGGGGTACGCAAGGCGAGTTCGATCACCGGCACGTCAACTCGACCAAACGCCAATGCAATCGGGCTAAGCGCCCGACTACCATCGCTGGTGCCAATAATCAGTTCATCTCCGTGCCGTTCAACAGACTGAACCGAGTCGATGCCAGCGAGAGCGTCCGAGGCATTGTCGTGGCCACTTTCCAAACGTGCCACAACCACATCAATTCCAACTGAACGTTTCAACTGTGCGGGCGAACCTTCTGCCACGAGTTTGCCGTTGTTGATGATGCCTATGCGGTTGCATAATTCATCGGCCTCTTCAAGGTATTGCGTAGTCAAAAACACGGTCATACCAAGCTCACGGTTGAGGCGCCGAACCTCCTCCCAAACACGCAACCGACCTTGAGGATCCAAACCCGTGGTGGGTTCGTCCAAAAAAAGCACCGAAGGGCTATGCATCAGAGAGGCGGCGAGATCAAGGCGACGTTTCATGCCCCCGGAATAGGTGGACACCAACGCTTTCAATGCACTCATGTCGAGGATAGGTGCGAGTTCTTGGATCCGTTGGTTGATTTCTGTCGAACGCAACCCAAATAAGCGGCCTTGCGTTTGCAGAATCTCGAGCCCGGTCATGCGGTCGTCAAGAGCCGCGTCTTGGAGCGCCACTCCAATGGCGAAACGTAGTTCATTGGCTTGGGCAACCAAATCAAAACCTGCTACCTGAGCGCTGCCAGATGTCGGTAGCAGCAAGGTACACAACATCCTGACGAGCGTGGATTTGCCGGCACCGTTGGGCCCCAAGAAGCCATAAATTTCACCTTCGGCAACTTCAAGGTCAATTCCATCAACGGCGCGCAGGTCACCGAAGCAACGAACTAAACCATTCGCCTGAATTGCAGTCACATCGCAATGCTAGCGGCTGGCGGCAAACGCTAGCCTGTTTGCATGCTTGATGATTCGGTGGCACCGTACAACGCCTCAATTGATGCCGTCTTGTTGCTTAGCTTTGGTGGACCGCAAGGCCTTGATGATGTGCTGCCGTTCCTTGAACGAGTTACCGCCGGTCGGGGAATCCCTAAAGAACGCCTTGCTGAAGTGGGGGCGCACTATGCACACTTCGGTGGGGTCAGCCCCATCAACGAGCAATGTCAAGCCATTCAAACTGCGCTGCAAACGGCGCTTGATGCTGCTGGCTATTCGCTGAAAGTTTATTGGGGCAACCGCAACTGGCATCCGTTTCTTGAAGACACTGTTGCTCAAATGACACGTGACGGTGTGCGCCACGCCGTGGCCTTTGCGACCTCTGCCTATAGTTCCTATTCGGGGTGCCGTCAGTATCGTCAAGACATTGAGCGGGCTCGCTCTGCGGTTGGGGGCCAAGCCCCACGAATCGACAAGATACGTCCGTTTTTTGATCATCCAGGTTTCGTGAAGCCATTCATTGAGGCTACTCGTGAGGCTCTTTCTCGGTTGGCTGTGGTTGAACCCGTGCCTCTTGTTTTCACGGCTCATTCCATACCTGTGGTAATGGCTGAGGCGTGTGATTACGAAACGCAGTTGCGTGCCACGATGGATTTAGTGGCGGAGGGTGCGTCACCTTTGAGCCCCCGAGCGTTGGTGTGGCAGAGTCGTTCCGGGCCACCAACAGTGCCTTGGCTAGAGCCCGATGTCAACGATCACCTGAGGGAACTTGCCGCCGCGGGTTACCAACGGGCTGTGCTAGTGCCTATTGGATTTATTTCCGACCATATTGAAGTGTTGTGGGATCTCGACCACGAAGCCACCCAAACAGCTGCCGAGGTGGGGATGGTCATTGAACGTGCAACCACGCCGGGCACTAAACCTTGCGCTGCTTTCATCACCATGGTGAAAGAACTCATTGAAGAGCGTTTAGGTATCGGCGAGCCGCAGGCATTAAGCGCGTTGGCACCACGGCCTTATGATTGCGCCCCGGCGTGTTGCGTTTTCACAAGGTAACTGAGTTGCGTCTACGCAGCCGTGATCGAAACCCTGATCGGCCACGCCCTCACCAAAGCCGACATCCGCGACCCCAACCTCAATGACCAGCACCTCAGCGCCGCCCGAGCCCTGCGCGAACTCAACCGCATCCGCCGCGTCCAACTCGACGCCAACGGCTGCACGCCGCGTCCACCAAGGCCACCAAGACCGCTGCTGCTAGCAGTGTCTGCGACAACGGCTCGGAAATGCGCGCCGGTGACACCGCCAAGTTCATGGCCATGTGCTCGATCGCCCAACACTTCGGCAGGCGGTCCACGCCCATCGACTGAGCCTTGATCGAGTCTCTGTTCGGCCACGTCAAAGGCGAACACCCCCACCTCGAAACGCTCAACGATCCCACCGACACCAGCAACCCCAAATCCCACATTCACGCGCATGGCCGAGATGTCTTGTTGAGAATTTGTAGATTACAATTTGCGTGACGCGCCTCAAACGTGTATTGTGAGTGCGGGGTCTAAATTTCCCGCAAATTCCCTAATGAAAGAGTAGGTTTAAATGGAGACGAAATCGCTTCGCGCAAACGTTTGCCAACCGCATTTGAAGAAAACTCGCTGTGGTTGGGGTGTCCTCTTGAGTCTGCTAGTTGTATGCCCATTGGTTGCTTCATTAGCGTCAGCCTCACACAAGACCGTGACACCAACTGAAGTAATGTTTGAACCTATTGGATTGTCCAACGAAAAGGTGGTCTATCTTTCTTCCCCCCGACATATCAGCAGTGGCAGTCGAGGCGAGTTGGGTTGGGAAGAAAACATTAACGGAAGGCATTGGAACTACTATGCTGCGACGGGCGATTACATGGATGGTTCGATCACCAGTCTTATGCGTCGTAATCTTCGGTCGCGGGGGTACAAGGTAATTGTGAGTCCGAATTCTAGAGACGGCAACATTCAAGAAAGTATCAATCGTTCAAACGCACTCCAAGCAGATGTCCATATCACCACTCACACGAATGCAATCCGCGGTCCTGGTACCGGCGACTATTTGTTGCTTATTATCGACCAGCAAACAGCATCCGCTGAAGATAAGGCCCTGCGATACCAGTTGGCTCAGTCCTTAGGACCAAAAGTGCCAGGCAATGAAGTGTTAACCACTGATGTGTCCGGTTATACCAACGGGGGAAACCTCGGTGAACTCGCAGTAAATGCGGTGTACACCGTTTATGTTGAACTAATTTTCCACGATAACCAATCTCATGTTAACTGGTTCGGGTCGGGAGATGATTGGGGTGCTTCGGTGAAACACCACGCGTGGCGTTACGGAGATGCCATTGACCGTGCATTACGTTTTCCAAAGGACAAAATATATGAAAGGTATTATCAATGATAATCCGACCGAGAAATCTATTGGGATTGGCTGGTGTGTTGCTTGTTGTTTTGATTGTTCTTCTTGTTGTTGCATCAGGCGACAGTGACGACCCTGACCAAGTTCAAACAGGCAGCGAAGCGCCGCAATCTGAAGATGCCGATGAACCCGCAAACCCCGAACCGAGTGAGGAACCAACTAACACTCGACCAGCCGGTGAACCTGTTCAAACTAGCCCAACCACTAGCCAACCTGGTGGCAATCCAAATAGCGGTGGAGGCGCTAATGATGTTCCGAGGGTATTGTGGGAGGTGCCAGGATTCAGGCCGAGATCTCAAGGCCCCGTTTCTGACGACACGCTTTATCTTTGGGAAGCATTCAAACGGGGACGATATATTCAGGACTGTATGGTTGAAAAAGGTTTCGACTACGAATTTGATCTCGATTGGCCGGGGTCCTGGCTGCTAGAAATCGCTGATTCTATCGGTATGGTTGGCAACACTGGCGCTGATTTTGTGTCTGGCGGTACTCAACAGGAGCCCGAGGCAGCGAAACCAAGGCCCGACATCGATTCGTTTTCTGCTGAAAAATTGGAACGATATTACCGGGCGCTCTATGATGAAACCACTGCCGATGTCGAAGTGTGGAGAACTGGGTACCTTCCCCTAGGTCGCGACACCTTCGCGACCGGTGGCTGTTACGGCGTGGCGCAAACCGCGATTGTTGGCGCG
This sequence comes from Acidimicrobiia bacterium, assembly GCA_024421095.1. Taxonomy (GTDB): domain Bacteria; phylum Actinomycetota; class Acidimicrobiia; order Acidimicrobiales; family Aldehydirespiratoraceae; genus VXYK01. The sequence goes on along the minus strand of JAHQYM010000131.1, from coordinate 836 downwards.
GGCTCGATGCGTAAAGAAATCAATAGTGCGGTTGGACGTGAAAAGGAAAAGGAAATGCTGAAAGCTCCCAGTTGTACGACACCCAAAGGTGTGCAACTCAAGGATCTAGCAGCCTTAGAAGATGCATTTATTGAAAGTGTCGATGGCGGCGAGAAACCACAAGCTGTGGAAGCAGATTTAGACAAATGTCGAGGCGTTTTACGAAGCGCCAATAATGCGGCTTGGGAAAGAGCAGAAACCACAGTATTCGAACAAAACAAGCAACGGTTGCTTGACCACGCCAAACATTGGTTCAAGATAGCCAACGAAATACCCCACGACACCGAATTCACACGATACATCCAAGACGCGATCAACGACCTCAACAACTCATGGACAGAAGTCGACACCAACCCCCAATCAGCCAGATAACCGACGAACACTAGCCACCCTAGGCGAAACCCCGACACCAAACCCGCACTGAGTCGAGCGCGACACCCTAGCCTAGATTTTTCAGTAGTGGGGTTTGTTTTGGGGTGGGTGTTCGCGCGAAGTGCCCTCCTGGTGTGGCAGAATCAGACTTGTAAGTAGGTTCTGAGGCCACGTCAAGGAGGGCACTCGCATGGTGAAGTATAGTGGTAGTCGGCCGCTGATTCATACTGGGTTTTGTGCAGGCTCCAAGGATAGGAGCGAGTATGGGAGCTATGGACACACAAACAAGGGCGGCGGTGAGGTCTCGCCGCTATTGTGATGAACAGAAAAAGCATGCGGTGCGGATGGTGTTCGCGTTGCGTGAGGAGCTGGGCACCTCGTCGGGCACGGTGACGCGTGTGGCGCGTCAGTTGGGTTACGGCGAG
>JAHQYM010000130.1 GCA_024421095.1 Acidimicrobiia bacterium | reverse complement strand
AGGGTCTCATGAGGTGGGTGCTCGACTTCAGGTCAACGTTTAGGTTTATCGGATCGTTTGCGTGTGTGGTTGTTGCATCGCTGATCGGTGCCTCGCCTGCGTCGGGGGTCGCAGGATACGGCGATGTTGCTTATGGCAGGTATTTCACTGAACCCGTTCAGTGGTCGGTCGACAACGACATCACCGGTATTGACGGTGCTTGTTTCTCCCCGGATGCTGCGGTGTCGCGTGGTGAAGCCGCGGTCTATCTGTGGGCCATGGCGGGCCGGCCCTCCACGCCGGCACATTCGTTCGTAGACGTGACCGACGACGGCCAGAACGCGGCGGTGTCTTGGATGTCTCACAACAGCATCACCACCGGCACTACCGAGACCACCTTCGACCCTGACGCGATCCTGACACGGGCACATCTGGTCACGTTCCTGTGGCGGATTGCCGACGAACCTGAGGCACCTTCCCATCGATTCGTCGATGTGCACAGACCGTGGCAGCAGGTCGGGGTTTCGTGGGCATCTCACACCCAGATCACCACAGGTACGTCTGCGACAACCTTCGCGCCCGATGCCACGCTGACACGGGCACACGTCGTCACGTTCCTGTGGCGCTACCATGGCGAACCCCAAGTAACAGTCGATGCCTACACGCCGATCTGCGACCCAACAGGCACGACCGAACCACCGCCGCCACCAGACGCGATCGGAGAATTCGTATCAGTCTCTGCGGGTTCCCACACTTCGTGTGGCTTGAAAACCGACGGAACTATCGCCTGCTGGGGATCCAACCGCAATGGTGAGGCTCATGCTCCTGTTGGTGAGTTCATCACAATCTCAACAGGCTCCGGGCATTCGTGCGCGTTGCGCACCGACGGAACTATCGCCTGCTGGGGATCCAACGACTACGGCGAAACCGAACCCCCTGCCGGTGAGTTCACCTCAGTCTCGGTTGGTGCCGCTCATTCATGCGGTGTGCATAACGACGGAACTATCGCCTGCTGGGGATGGAACGACAGTGGACAATCTGATCCTCCTGTTGGTGAGTTCACCACAGTCTCGGGTGGCTTTTGGCATACCTGCGGGGTGCGCGCCGACCGAACCATCGATTGCTGGGGATCGAACTACTATGGCCAAACTGCGGTGCCTGCAGGTGAGTTCACCGCGGTCTCTGCCACCCAACGGCATTCGTGTGGGTTGCATACCAACGGCGCAATCGTGTGCTGGGGCGACCGCGACCCCTCTGGGACCAGAGGAAACGCCGCGGCGCGTACAGATGCTCCGGCCGGCGAGTTCGTATCAGTCTCCGCCGGCGACCTGTATTCGTGTGGGGTGCGCACCAGTGGCGCGGTCGAATGCTGGGGTTTCAACAACAACCCCCATCTTGGTACCGTCGGGCAGCTTCAACCCCCGGCCGGCCCGTTCTCGGCCGTCTCCGCAGGCTTCTCGCATGCTTGCGGATTACGCACCAACGGCACCATCGAGTGTTGGGGGGACAACGACAGTGGACAAACCGACGGGCCGCTCGTCGACTTGTTCCAGGCGGTGTATGTGGTTCCTTCCGACAAGGCGCCGATGGAGGGACTGGCTCCAGCGATCGCCCACGAGCTTGCGGTGGTTCAGTCGTGGTACGACTCTCAGACCGGTGGTACTCATCCGGTATTCGTCCGTGAGGGCGACGCTATTTCAGTGGTGACGGTCGGTCTGCCCGGTTCGCTGGCTGAGTTTGACACGGTCGGGAAGATCGTGAGCGAGATCCGCCCAGCGCTTCCCGCTGTCGGCAACCAACATCTCGTGTTGTATGTCGAGGGTCAACTGACTTCGGCGGAAGGTGAGGTGACTGCCTGCGGTTGGGCATCCAATCATGTGGTGATTCCGATGGACAACTGCGACATCAGGCCGGTGCTCGGCTCGAACTGGCCTTACGGTGCGACGTACCTGCTGGCCCACGAACTCGCACATGTGCTGGGCGCGGTTCCCGAGTGTGCTCCGAACCACGGCTATAGCGGGCATGCGCTCGACGACAGGCGGGACCTTCTCTACGCTGGCGCGGAGGGGCGTGACTGGGACAACCTCGTGCTCGATTTCGGAAATGACGATTACTACAACCATGGGCGCGAAGACTGCTTCGACATCGCCGACAGTCCCCTGCTCGGCAGCGAATAACCAATCGGAGTGAGGAACGTTTCGCCTGCGCAGTCCGGTCTCAGCACCGGGCGGCGAACATGCGCCCCCGCGGCAAACAGGCTTCGTCATCATCGCCGAGCGCCTCAACATCGTCCCGCCCCACCAACAACTCACAACACCTATAGGGCCAAGTTCCACACCGATCCTCCAGTCCCTCGGCTGAACGTCAACACCGATTCTGGGGGATCCCTCCCGGTCACATTACGAGCCCACAGGTCACGCAGGCACACCCACTCCACCCTCAAACGCGAAGAGCCAGCAATGTTCAGCCCAGCGCGGCGGCCGTGACTGAGGTGTCTGATCCGCCCTTGGGCGACCAGCAAACAAAAAACGACAACTCCGGAACTCAATGTTCGACGGGGGAAGTCGTTCAACGGGGAAATCGTATGTCACACCCCAGTTGGCAGGGCGGAAGCGTATACCGCCGATCGCGCTAGCTCAGACATCTTTGACCTTGTGTCCCAAAAGTACCAGCAACACAATCAGAACGACACCTAGAAGCAAACGGTTCTTTGACATGCCGATGACGCTATCAAGTGACGACCGATCCCACACCATCGAGAGTATCCTGTACGGCGGTAGCGGCTCGTGTGGAGGTATCCGAGCGCTTGGTGGGCTCCCCCGCCTTCAAAGCGGTTGGGATGGGTGATCCGGCGGGTTCGATTCCCGTCCACATCCACCGATGCAGCCTGACAGATCGTGTATGATCCATCGTGCCAGTCAGACCAGTCGATTGACAGCAAAATTTGCGAGCGCGTCGAGACGCGAGACCAAGAGAGCCTTACATGTCAGTAACAGACACGGTTGAAAGCCGTAAAATCGTACAGATTACCGTAAACGGTTTACTAGGCCGTTTCGATCACAGTATTGAGTTCAACCCGACGTGGCGTTTGCTCATACTACATGGACCGAATGGTGTCGGGAAAACTCATCTGCTTGAACTAATACACGCAGTCTTCAGTCAACGCTACGGACGCCTCGCACGGATCCCTTTCCGCAGCGTCGAGTTTACTTTCGATGATAACTGCAAGATCGAAATAAGTCGTAACTCCGCTGAACACAGTCCGCTGCCTCTAGAGCACCCTTATGAACTTAGGAAAGTGCATGAATCAACTGCTGAACTCTTCCTCAACCTCACGGTACCCGCAGCTGAGCCCATCAAACACCAGTTCACCCTTTCTTTACGTGCCGAAGATCGAAGACTATTCTCTCGTTTGGAACGCGAGTATCCAGTAGAGCAGATTGGCTACGACTTGTGGATTGATCATGGAACGGGAGAACAACTTGAATCGTATGAAATATTAGAAAGATACGGTGCGTCACATATGATTGAGCCAAATTTTTCCGACATGCCACTTGAGATGACAGAAGTATTTGAAGGACAAAACGTTCATCTAATAGATACTCAACGGTTGCTTAATCCAAGTCGGCGCGGTAGAAGGCACCGGCGGGGTTATGGGTTCCGTCAGTCCACCGTTGTAACTTATGCGGAAGATCTTAGTCGACGGCTAGGAGAGGCACTGGCATCCAATTCTAGAACATCGCAACAATTAGATCGCTCGTTTCCAGAACGCCTGTTCCGTGATATTCCTACCACAGAGACTGAACATCAACTGCGTGAAACATACGCTCAACAACTGGAGTTGAGATCTAGACTAGCTGATGTTGCGATTCTTGATAGTTCTACCGATCTTGAACTACCCATCAACGAGTTAGCGGACTGGCAACGCAAGGTACTAGCAACGTATCTTGAGGATGCTGCAGCAAAACTTCAGACCTTTCAGCCTCTATTAGATAAACTTGAACTACTGCGAGACATCGTAAATAAAAGGTTTCTATTCAAAAACCTGCACTTTGACCGAGAGAAAGGTTTTGCTATCAGTGACGAGAACACGGATGCGTCGTTAGACCCCAAACTGCTATCTTCAGGAGAGCAACACGAACTGATCCTTATGTATGATTTACTAATGAATGTAAAAGAGGGTGCATTGGTTCTCATTGATGAGCCTGAGATTTCTCTGCATGTTGCATGGCAAAAAGCGTTTCTGGACGACTTGGACCGGGTGGCATCACTCACAACTCTTCGGTTTATTATAGCGACACATTCTCCTCAGATCATTGGAGGCAGATGGGACCAAGCTGTAGAACTGTACAACGTCTCATCTGACAATGTTTGAATACCTAGAGGGTACTGATCTACGCGCGTATATTTGCATGCTCCAAGGCAGCGATCGTCGGCTCATATTCGTGCTAGAAGGGAAATCGGATGTCCGTTCCCTTGAACGGTTCGTTGATCAGGATGAATGCACAGTTATCGCAGGTTACGGCAAAGCTGCTATTCTTGAGGCATTTTACGAACTTGAGATCGCTAATCAGGATAGGTGCGTAGCTCTCGTCGATCGAGACTTCAGTGATCTGATCGACGAGCATGTTCCATCCAACGTAATTTTGACAGAGTTGCACGATCGGGAAGCTGACTTACTCCTGAGAGCAAACCTCATAGACGACTTTATCTCTGCAATCAGTGTTCCACAGATGATGAGCGATCTGCTAAAGGATAGTGGTGATTCGAATCTCAGATCGGCGATTGTACGAGTCGCGATAATCGTAGGAAGCGTGCGCTTGTATTCTCAATTAGAATCCTTAGGGCTCAACCTGTCTAAGCTACCCTTTGGCACCCTGGTCAAGCGCCCAATGAGGTTGGACACGCATGAATTGATGCAGATGATCGTTAAGAAGACATCGAACTGTGATCTGGATCCCCACCGGTTGGTTGAGCGTCTACCGACGACCACCGTCGAACCTCGGGACAGAATATGTTCAGGTCACGATCTCATCTCGATCATTTCCGTTTCGTCGAATTGGTGGTCTAGTCAAAATGTTGGGAAACGTGAGATCAACAACTACATCTTAGCTACTGTTCGATTGGACGTGCTTGAGAAGCTTCTTTGGTACAGAGAACTCGCATCGTGGGCAACGGCCAAGGGTCACAAGATATGGCAGGAACTGCCTTCGCCGGTACCAAAAGCGAACTAATCAGTAAGGCTATCGGCTTGCGTCGCAGGCCGGTTCGCAATCACATCACGATCCATGCGAAGGGAGACCAACAGTCATGGGTTTCGGGATTTCGCCTTGGCACCGGTTGCAAGTTCGGTTGCGACGAGCCTCCCGGACTCGGCGAAGGACTGCCTTCTGGCGATTGCGAAGATGGTAGTGGCGTTTGAGCGCTTGCCACTCGTCGTCGAAATCGGCGAACACGCCGTCGCCCCAGACGAATCAAGAACTTCAGGCAACCCGCCGGGCAGTGCTTTTGATAATCCTTCACGTACTAACGGCACGATGTCGCTGAATTCTGTTGTTTTCGACGAGAGGGTCGAGGTTAGGGCATTGATTTCGGTTAGGGAGGATTGGAAATTTTCGGTATCTTCGGTGGCGAGGATGGCTGGGAGTGGGAGGTTGTCGGTGTTTTTGTGGCTTTCGTTTCTCAACCAGAACAGGTCGAGGCTGACCTTATCGCGCGCGATCAACTCGTCGTACATGTAGCGCTTGAACCGTTCGGACTCCACACGTTGGTGGCGGGTATTGGCGCGGTAACAGGCGACGAAGTTGTCGAGGTCGGCTCTGGTGAGCAGGTTCTGTTTGAGGGTTGAGTGCTTGTTGGTACGCGGTCGCACACCCACAGTTCACGGGTCCATGTGTCCTGGGTGCCTTCACGGCGGCGGAAGAACAGCACATTGGCCTTCGCACCCTGTGCATAGAAGATGCCGGTCGGCAGTCGCAGCGGCGCACGGACCTCGCAGTTGTGCAGTGAGTGGCGGCGGACCGTCTCGCCGACAGGTCGGCGATCTCCCATCTGGTGAACGCACCCGAACGCAGGCGACCTAGTGACCTGAGTGGGGAATTTGTTGCATATATGTGGCCATGGTGTCGAAGATTTGGTCTGCGGTTTTGTGCCAGGTGAATGGTCGGGGGTTGTTGTTCCAGTTGTCGGTCCAGGTGTTGATGGAGTCTTTGAGTTCTGTGACGCTGCGGTGGGTGCCGCGTTTGAGCCATTTGGTGGTGAGTTCTGAGAACCAGCGTTCGACGAGGTTCATCCAGGAACTGTAGGTGGGTGTGAAGTGCAGGTGGAAGCGGGGGTGGCGTATCAGCCAGCGGTGGACCGCCGGTGTTTTGTGGGTGGAGACGTTGTCTAACACGATATGCACGTTGAGCCCGTCGGGGACCTGTGCGTCGATCAGGTTCAAGAACTTGCGGAACTCTTCGCTTCGGTGGCGGGCG
>JAHQYM010000129.1 GCA_024421095.1 Acidimicrobiia bacterium | reverse complement strand
CTGCGTTTGTCTCTCGGCCATAACACCACCTCCACCGATATTGAGACCGCCATAGACCTCATCGCCGATGCGGTTGTGCGTCTGCTCAGTCATGGTGGCGGCTGATTTGTGGCGCGAGTTGGGTGCTTAGAAACTACGCTGGCAACCATGTTTAACACCTTGCCGAATTCCTCTGCGAGTTCGTCGAATGCCGGGCCGGTGCTGGTTGCCATGTCTGGTGGTGTGGATTCTTCGGTTGCCGCCGCGTTGCTGCTTGAAGCTGGCCTTGAAGTGGTTGGTGTCACCATGAAGCTGTGGGGCGGTCCGAGCGACACTGGTTGTTGCGCGGTGTCTGATGTGGATGATGCCCGCCGTGTCGCCGACCGGCTTGGCATTGAGCATCATGTGTTCAACTTTGGTGACGACTTTGATCGCCATGTTGTCTCCCCGTATGTTGCCGCCCATGCACAGGGTCGTACCCCGAACCCTTGCATTGAGTGCAATCGTCATCTCAAATTTGATCGGCTCTTGCGCCGTGCTGATGCGCTTGGTTTTGCTACTATCGCCACAGGTCACCATGCCCGTGTGGTCAACAGCGCCGAGGGTCGCCGCATTGGTCGTGGTGCTGATACGCGCAAGGATCAGTCATATGTGTTGCATATGCTCGATGCACAGGTGCTGCGCCGTTTGATGCTTCCGCTAGGCGAGATGACCAAAGCAGAAGTGCGCCGCATTGCCGCCGAGTTGAACCTTCGTACCGCGAAAAAACCCGAAAGTCAAGACGTTTGTTTTATCACGAACCGCCATGGCCGTGGAGCGTTCCTGGGCACACGGATTGATCTGAAACCGGCGCGTGTGCTGGATCGTGGTGGTGCTGAAGTTGGTCGGGTGCAAGCGATCGAGTTGGTGACGGTAGGGCAGCGCAAGGGTTTGGGTCTCGCCGGTGGCACCGATCCGCATTATGCGATAGATGTGGACCCGTCAGCGGCCACGGTCACCGTGGGTACCGCAGAAGATCTAGTGGTCACCGAAACTCCGCTTGAGACTTGGACTTGGGTTGGTGAGCCGTTGCGGGGCGAGGTGGATTTGCAGTGCTCGGCTCATGGCAGCGTTGCCCGAGGCCTGGTTCGAGACGGTTACGTGAGTTGGCGTGAAGGCCATCGCCGTGTGGCACCCGGCCAGAGTGTGGTTGCCTACCGTAACGACCTTGTGGTTGGTGGTGGAACCGTAGCACGGTCAACAAATCCCCGAGAGTCGGGTGGTGTGTCACGGCTCGATCTTGATACTGGTGGTGGAACCGCAGCACGCTCAACAAATCCCCGTGAGAGCAACGGGTGATCCAAAACGTCCATGAGATAGGTGGCTGGCTAGTCATCTTTACTAACGCAGCGGTGGGGGTTTGGGCGTTGCTGGCGCACAACATTGAGCGGTTGCGTGGTCGGGCTGTCTGGGTTGCGGTAGTGATTGCTCAGGCGCTTATCGTTGTGCAGGTGCTCGCGGGGCTTGTGATGCAAGCCGAGGTCGGCAATTTGGGAGGGCAGCATCAACTCTATGGTTTCGCTACCTTTGTGTCGGTGGGGGCGATTTATGTTTACCGCAATGAGATGCGAGACCGCCCTTATCTGCTTTATGGGTTAGGTAGCTTGTGGTTGATGGGTCTTGGTATACGAGCTATTTTCTTGGTGCTATAGGTGCTATAGGTGTCGGCCAAGGCGATAGGTGCCGGCCAAGTCAGACTTTGACGATCGGGCATAAGAGTGTTCGTTCAACACCAGCGATGCTTTGCACCGCGTTGACCACGACTTGGCCGAGGTCGTCCATTGAGCCGGCTTCAGCATGCGCGATCACATCGTAGGGGCCCATGGCCACGTCAGCGCTAACGACTTCGGGGAGTTCAGCCGTGGCCCGAGCGACATCAACGGCGGAGCCCACACGGGCTTGGATCAAAATGTAGGCTTTCACTGACATTGCCTCTCCTTATCAACTCAGATATTTGGGTATTGCATGGATAATGCTAGTGCCGCTTGAACGGCGGTGTTTAGAGGTCGGGTGTAGCCATGTCGACTTCGGAACCTAGACGCAAGGCGGTGGCTTGAGCCGATTCGTTGAGATCAAACTGCACACGTTGGCCTTGACGCAACATGCGAAACACTGAGCCAGCTAGAGCGTCTGCGGCTAGATCAATTTCGGCGAAGTCAGACTCGCGAACTAAGACCCCATCGCCGCTTCTTGGGTCATAATATTTGATCACTCCCTGCATCGGAACGCCAGCCTAGCGCATTATGGTACACGCAACCCACTTGACGAAGTAAGATTATGCATCGTGACACTTGAATCATTAGATGCGAAGTCGCTTCGAGGCATTGTCGTGGCATTTGCTGATGCCCTGACCGTTCACCGAGAAGCGATCAATAACCTCAACGTTTATCCCGTTCCCGATGGCGACACGGGAACCAACATGTCTTTGACCCTGCGCTCGGTTGTGGAAGAAATCGAATCCCGAGAAGACGAGATGGTTTCGTTGTGCGAAGGCATAGCGCACGGTTCGCTGATGGGCGCGCGAGGCAACAGCGGCGTGATCATGTCGCAGATCTTGCGTGAATTGTCCCAAGCGATAGCAGCATGTTCTGCGATCGATGGTGCTGTTTTGGCCAACGGTTTGGCTGCGGCAGCTAAGGGTGCCTACGAAGCGGTTGGCAAACCGGTTGAGGGCACAATCCTCACCGTCATCCGAGAATCGGCTGAGGCGGCGGCGGCAGCGGTAGCGCGAGGCGAGGAACTTTGCGGTGTGCTCAGCGCGGCCCGCGATGAGGCGATGGCCTCGCTTGAACGCACACCGACACTGTTGTCGGTGTTGGCTGATGCTGGGGTTGTGGATGCTGGGGGAGCGGGTTTGCTGTTGTTGTACCACGCCGCGCTACACATTGTTGACGGCCAGCCAATACCTGAACCGACAACAACCTCGCCGCTAGAAGCGCGCGCACCAGCGACTGCGGACGCAACCAAGAGCGAAACGTCCATCGCAGATCTGCGCTATGAGGTGATGTTTCTGCTGGACGCGGCAGACGAAAAGATTACCGATTTTAAAGAGGCTTGGTCGCTTGTTGGTGATTCGATTGTGGTGGTTGGCGGTGGCGGTTTACACAATTGCCACATTCATTGTGACGACATCGGCGCAGCCATCGAATGTGCGATAGCAGTCGGTCGTCCTCACAAGATCCGCGTTACCGACCTGCTTGATGAACTCACCCAAAACGAAGAACAACATTGGGTTGTTGAGGCGCTTGAACCTAGCGAAACGCACCAAACAACTGTGCGGACTGCGGTGGTGGCTGTTGGGGTTGGATCAGGTGTGGCTGAGTTGTTCAAATCACTTGGTGTGCAGGTGGTGGTGGCGGGTGGCCAGTCCATGAATCCGTCCACCAAAGAGTTGCTGGCCGCGGTTGAATCTGTGCAGGCACCCGAAGTGGTCATCTTGCCAAACAACAAGAACATCATCCCTGTAGCACAACAGGTCGACCAACACAGCGCCCGCACTGTTGTCGTTGTTGGCACCACCTCCGTGCCCGAAGCGCTGGGTTGTTTAATGGCATATGACCCTCAAAGCGGTGCCGCCGGCAATGCCGAGTCGATGGCGCGAACCGCACGATCCGTGCAGAGCGGTGAAGTGACCCAAGCGGTGCGTAATGCCAATAGTGACGTTGGGGTCATAAATGAGGGAGACTGGTTAGGGATTTGCCCGCAAGGAATAATGGCCGTTGCGCCAGAAATGTTTGATGCGGTGGTCGGGTTGCTAGCCGAGATAATCCACGCAGATCATGAACTGCTTACGATCATTTCTGGTGCATCCGCAGACGACCAAATCACTGCCTCCATTGAAGGTTGGGTAAATCGCAACCACCCAACGCTAGACGTTGAAAGCCATTTTGGTGGGCAACCGCTTTACCCCTATTTTTTTGGGTTGGAGTAACTGCAATGCCAGTTGGCGACCCCGCGCTTACTCTTGCCGATCTGGCGGGTATCAAAGTCACGCAACTTCGTGGTGTCGACCAACGAACCGCGGAGCGCTTGCTAGGGCTCGAAATCTCCACGGTTCTGGACTTGCTGCAACATTACCCGCGGCGCTACCTGGATCGCACACGCCAAGCCACTATTGGGGAGTTGCTGCCTGGTGACGAAGCAACGGTGCTTGGTTCGGTGGTCAGTGCCAAAAGCCGCCGTCTTGGTGGGCGCAGAACCCTAACCCAAGTTGTGATCGCAGACGACACCGGTCAACTCAACTTAACCTTCTTCAATCAGCAATGGCGTGAAAAGCAACTCAAACCAAATAGCGAAGTGTTGATTCACGGCAAATACGAAGTGTTTCGCGGTCAACGGCAGATGACCTCACCGGTGGTAGACCTAGTTGGAGACAGAACCGGCCGTATCGTGCCGGTTTATCCTCAGTCAGAAAAAGCTGGGTTGACGACTTACAGGATCGCATCATTGGTTACTGAAGCTATCAATCGAAGCCGTGCTCGAGGTTTTGCCGACCCGCTTCCAGCTTCGGTGATAGGCCGTTTCAAGTTTGTGGATCGTCAAATGGCCTTGCAGGGAATCCATCATCCTTCGTCAATGAACGAAATGTATCAAGCGCGCCGCCGTCTGGTGTTTGACGAGTTGCTGCGTGTTCAACTTGAGTTGGTTCGCCGCAAACAGGCGCTTACTACGCAGACGAAGGGCATTGCCCACCAGATGTCTGGCGACCTGGTGAATCGTTTCCACGAGTCGATGCCGTTTTCGCTGACCGAAGCTCAGCGGCGGGTCATTGAAGAGATCGGCAAGGATTTGGCGGCTGAGTATCCCATGCATCGGCTCTTGCAAGGCGATGTTGGTTCGGGCAAAACGTTGGTGGCGATAACTGCGTTGTTGATTGCTGTTGAGGGGCGTTATCAGGGTGCTTTGATGGCACCGACCGAGGTTTTAGCAGAACAGCATTATCTGAGTGTTCGCAAGATGTTGAAGCAACTGATGGTGCCGGCACCGAACTCGTTGTTGGGGGTTCGTCCACTGCGTGTGGAGCTGTTGACGAATCGGCTTGGTGCGGGTCAACGCCGCCATGTTCTCGCCGATTTGATCAGCGGCGGGGTAGACATTGTGATTGGAACTCATGCGCTGATCGCTGAGAAGGTGGAGTTCAAAGCGTTGGGGGTGGTAGTTATCGATGAACAGCATCGTTTCGGCGTTGAACAGCGTGCGGCTTTGCGAGATAAAGGCACTTCACAAGACGCTCCCGACGTGTTGGTGATGACCGCAACCCCCATTCCTCGCACCGCGGCGATGACCGTTTATGGCGACCTTGACGTGAGTGAGTTAGACCAAATGCCACCGGGTCGCACACCCATCGCTACCAGTGCCGCGCAAAGTCCGCTAGCTGTTAGTGAGGTTTGGCAAACGGTTCGCGACGAGGTGGCCAAGGGGCGCCAAGCGTATGTGGTGTGCCCATTGATTGAGGAGTCGGATTCCCTTGAGGTGAGCAATGTGGCAGACATGTATGCCGAACTTCAAAGCACAGAGTTGGCCGACCTGCGCTTAGGTCTGTTGCATGGTCGAATGGCGGCTGGTGAGAAGGAGGCGGTTATGGCTCAATTCCGAAAGGGCGCGTTGGATGTGTTGGTTGCCACCACGGTGATTGAAGTAGGGGTGGATGTGCCCAATGCCACGGTTATGGTTGTTGCCGATGCCGACCGTTTCGGTATCGCGCAACTGCATCAGTTGCGTGGCCGGGTTGGGCGCGGGCAGCATCAAGGTTTGTGTTTCTTGGTAGGTGAACCGTCTACAAGCGAAGCCAAAGCCCGCATTGAAGCTCTTGTGGCGAGCACCGATGGCTTCGAATTGGCAGAAGTTGACCTCGAATTGCGTGGTGAAGGCACGATCATGGGGGAACGCCAAAAGGGGCGCAACGACCTTCGCTTGGCTTCTTTACGGCGTGATAAGGAAGCCGTTAAGCTGGCTCGTGAGGTGGCCGTTGAGATCATCGAAGCTGACCCAGACCTGCGTCTGCATGGCGGTTTGCGTGAGGAAATAGAATTGTTGCTCGGCGACAACGAGGCCGAGTTCTTAATGAAAAGTTGACCAAAAGCTGAGCCGGTTGCTTTGTTGATTGCGCCTTCATGAGCCAAACTGTTAGCTATGCGAATTATTGCGGGTTCGTTTGGGGGGCGGCTCATCAACGCGGGTGACGCGCAACACATTCGCCCGACGACTGATCGTGTGCGAGAAGCGATGTTCAACTCGTTGTTTTCTCTCGGGGCGATTGCTGATGCACAAGTAGTCGACTTGTTCGCGGGTTCTGGAGCGCTGGGAATTGAAGCTCTCTCACGTGGTGCTAGCCACGCGGTGTTTGTTGAGAATGATTTGCCTGCATTGACTGTTTTGCGTGAAAACATTCGGTCTTTGGGTTTGGATAATCAAGCCACGGTGGTGCGCTCTGATGCATGCACTTATTTGGCGCAGGCACCGCACTATGATTTGGCGTTGCTTGATCCGCCGTATTCGTTTGCTGGGTGGCCTTCGTTGTTGGCGGATGTACGCGAGTCGATTGTTGCAATCGAATCTAATCGGGTTATC
>JAHQYM010000011.1 GCA_024421095.1 Acidimicrobiia bacterium | reverse complement strand
CTGGAGGAACTTTAGCCCCAATACCTGATTGCACTGGGACTCAGGTGGTTCGTTTCCCTGATTCTGTTGTGGCCCGTTACTCGGGGAATGACCTGGTTCTGATCGGGTCGGTAGCGCCCACCAAAACTTTCGGGTACTCTACCTCGGGGGTTCGTGGCAGCATCGTATCCCTACCGATCGCGACGAACCGACCCGTGGAATCCGATCTTGACATCACTGTTGAAGTGCTCGGTTCAAGCACCGCGGTCGAATGGCAGAACGAAGACAACCCCGGCGATTTCCGTATAGAAGAAAAAACCGTGACCATCCCCGCCGGCGACCGGTTCGCCCGGTTGTCTTTGACGCTAACCGACAACGCCGGCACCGACCGAAAAAGGATCAACCTGCGCATCGCCGACGGCGACGACCACCTGTTCCGTCACCCCACCTACCGAAACTCCTACGTCTTCATATCCCCGCCCAGCAACCTCCAACCAACCCGCAACACGCCAACTTTCACCCCAACTTTCACACCAACCCCAACCGTGCCCCCAACCACAACTGTGCCCCTAACCACAACCGCGCCCCCCGACACCGACGGGACTGACGGGACTGACGGCACCGACGGGACTGACGACACCGACGACACCGGCACCGACGAGACGGACGAGACTGCTGCCGACGACCCCGGCACCGATCCTGAAACTGACGACGGGGCGGTGCAACCAGCCGGGTTCACCGACGTAGACACCACAAACACCCACGCCCCCAACATCGACGCACTCTACGCCGCTGACATAACCGAAGGTTGTAGTAGCGACCCGTTGCGCTACTGCCCCAACGACCCACTCACCCGGGCGGAGATGGCAACCTTCCTAGTGCGCGCCCTCGATCTGGAACCCGCGCAACCGGCCGGGTTCACCGACGTTGACTCCGCAAGCACCCACGCCCCCAACATCGACGCACTCTACGCCGCGGGCGTAACAGTCGGTTGCGGCACCGATCCGTTGCGCTACTGCCCCAACGATCTCGTAACACGTGCGGAGATGGCAACGTTCCTGGTGCGCGCCTTCGATCTGGAACCCGTACAACCAGCCGGGTTCACCGACGTAGACACCACAAACACCCACGCCGCCAACATCGACGCAATCCACGCGGCAGGCATAACCGTCGGCTGCGGCACCGATCCGTTGCGCTACTGCCCCAACGGTTCCGTAACCCGCGCCGAAATGGCAACCTTCCTAGTGCGAGCTTTGGACCTACCAACCCCACCACAACCCTGACACCAACCACCAAACGGCATCTCGCGGGGTTGGTTGCGTGTTCCACCATCGACAATTTGCGTTCATGTGAACCCTCCGCACCGGCAGGAATCGGAATAACACCCCTAGGTGGCTGGTGTTTTTCTACCAAAATCGCCAAACTGGTGAAGTAAAACCCCAGGTCAGAAGTTTGCGTGTCGAGCGAAATCGGCATTTCGGACCAGCCACCTAGGCGGGCATCGTCGAGGGTTCCCTCGGCGCGGCATCCAGCGCCACGCCCGGCGACGGTCACACGCCCAGCACCAAACACACCCGGCTGCGCGTCCAACCCGCGGCGACGGCATCGTCGATCAACCCCAACAACACAGTCTTGGCGGTCCCATCAACGCGGGTGGCGACAGGACGGTTACTTGCGCTTCGCAATCCTTCGTTTCCGGGTCCCATCAACGCCGGTGGGGACAGGACCGCTCATCGGTTACCCGTTTTTTCGCGCAGCACCGCCAGTTCTTCGGCTTGTTCGACCACGGCACGCTCCAACCGTTCCACCTCCGAGCGCAACGCTGCGGTCTCGGTCGCCTCCGCTCGGGACTGACGAGGCTGACCCGGCTTCGACGAAGCCAACGCCGCTACCGCCCCGTCGCGAGCCACCGCCCGCAGCCGGGCGATCACCGACCGGTCCACACCAGCCACAGCAGCCGCCTCGGCTTGTGTGATCTGCCCAGAAAGCATCCGTACCCACAAATCGTACTTCTGCTCCGCAGTCAAAAACTTCTTGTAGCTTCTTTGCTGAGAACCCATCGGACGAAGCCTCCTTTTCTAAGACCACCAACCCCTCCCAATGTAGCGTAACAAAAATCAGAATCCGTGGCGCGAAATCAGCCTTAACGTTGCTATATCCTGCCATGTTATCGTGGACGACGCATGGTTCGGGGGTTCCACCTAACCCAGCTGCGGCGCCCGCCCCTAGGCACCACCCACCCCCTCAGATCTAGCGCCGGTGTGGGTTTCACATTGTGCGCAGACGGGCAATCCTTTCGGCGGTTGGGGGGTGAGTGCTGAACAGCCTGCTCCCGCCGCTGCCACGGGCTTGGGCGCTCAGCGGATTGACTATGTAGGCACTCGCTTGGTTCGGGTTGACGTTCACTGGTATGGCCTGCGCGCCCCGTTCGAGCTTCTCAAGAGCGCTAGCTAGAGGTGCGCCGCTGCCGATGAGTTTGGCGGCTGATGCATCGGCTTGAAACTCACGGCTGCGGCTTACCGCGGCTTGAATAATCGTCGCGGCGATTGGCGCGAGTATGGCGAAGGCGAGTTGCCCGATCGGGTTGCGGTCACGGTCGCCACCTCCGAAAATTGCTCCCCACATCATCATGTTGGCAACGAAAGTGATTGCCATCCCGATCGCCGCAGCCACCGAACCTATGAGGATGTCACGGTTACGGATATGGGCGAGTTCGTGGGCTAACACGCCGCGCAGTTCATCGGCGTTCATGCGTTCCAACAATCCAACCGTCACAGCCACGGCTGCGTTGTTCGGGTTGCGTCCCGTAGCGAAAGCGTTTGGTTGGGGGTTGGGTGACACATAAAGCTTTGGCATCGGCATCTTTGCCCGTGCGGTTAGGTCTTCCATGATCGCATAATATTGCGGTGCTTGGGCACGGGTGACAGCTTCAGCGCGAGCTGATTTGATTGCTAGTTTGTCGCTAAACCAGTAGGAACCGCCAACCATCACCAAAGCGATCACTAGTCCGATTACCAAACCGGTGCTGCTGCCGATCACGCCGCCCGCAACGATTATTAGGCCGCCAAGCAAGCTCAGTAGTGCGAAAGTTTTTGCTGTGTTAATCATGGTGTCAAGTCTACTCTTCTTGGTGTTGATCGGCACCCTCGCGGATTGCCGCTACTACGTCAGGGTCGGCGAGTGTGGTGGTGTCGCCTAGGTCTCGGCCGTCTGCCACATCACGCAGCAAACGGCGCATGATTTTGCCGGACCGGGTTTTGGGAAGGTCGGGCACTAAGAACACTGCTTTGGGTCGTGCGGTGGGGCCGAGTTTGGTGCCGACGTGTAAGCGTATTTCTTCACGTAACGCTTCTGAAGGCAGCTTTGACCCAATCAATATCACGTAGCCGACAATAGCTTGCCCAGTGATTTCGTCTTTGCTGCCAACAACCGCAGCTTCGGCTACCGCGGGGTGGTCAACGAGCGCGCTTTCTACTTCGGCGGTGGATATGCGATGGCCAGACACGTTCATCACATCGTCGGTCCGACCCAAAAGCCAGATGTCGCCGTCGGCATCGATGCGCGCACCGTCACCAGCGAAATAGCGGCCTTCAAAGGTTGACCAATAGGTGTCGTGATAGCGTTGCGGGTCTCCCCAAATGCCCCGCAACATTGATGGCCAGGGGCGGGTGATAGTCAGGTACCCGCCACCGACCTCAATTGGTTTACCGTTGTCGTCTACCACTTCAGCGTACACGCCGGGAATGGTTTGGGTGGCAGTACCCGGTTTAGTGGTGGTCACACCCGGCAAAGGAGTGATCATGTGGGAACCAGTTTCTGTCTGCCACCAAGTGTCGACAATCGGGCAGGAGCCACCGCCGATGTGTTTGTGATACCACATCCAGGCTTCAGGGTTGATGGGTTCGCCAACAGTTCCCAATACGCGCAGGCTTGAAAGGTCGTGTTTGTTTGGCCAGTTCTCGCCCCATTTCATGAATGTGCGGATAGCGGTGGGGGCGGTATAAAGTTGGGTCACGCGGTAACGTTCTACGATGTCCCAAAGCCGGTCTTTGTGCCATTGTGCTTGGTTGCCGTGCCGTTTGGTGGGGCGGGGGGTGTCTGGGGTGCCCTCATACATTACTGAGGTGCAACCATTGGTGAGCGGCCCATAGACAATGTAGGAATGTCCCGTCACCCAGCCGATGTCGGCTGCACACCAATACACGTCGCTTTCGGGTTTTATGTCGAACACATATTTGTGGGTGAATGCCACCTGGGTTAGGTAACCGCCGGTGGTGTGCATAATGCCTTTGGGTTTGGCTGTGGTGCCAGAGGTGTAGAGCAGGTACAGCAACTGTTCGGCAGCCATCGGTTCAGGCGCACATTGCGGCGCTGCGCTTGTCATCAAATCGTGCCACCAGTGGTCTCTTTGCGGCACCATGTTTGGGTTTGTGCCGCAACGGTCTACCACGATGACGTTTTCAACTGATGACGCAGCGGCGTTGAGGGCTGCGTCCACATTGGGTTTCAAGGCGGACGGGGCACCTCGGCGGTAGCCGGCATCGGCGGTGATGATGAGACGAGCTTGGGCATCTTCGCAACGGTCGGTGATCGCGTCGGGCGAGAATCCACCGAAGATCACCGAATGTGCAACACCGATGCGTGTGCAGGCCAGCATGGCGATTGGCAACTCGGGGATCATCGGCATGTAGATGGCTACCCGGTCGCCTTTTGTGAGCCCAAAACTTTTCAAGACATTGGCGAACTTTTGGACTTCAGTTAGTAGCTCAGCGTAGCTGATGGTGCGGGTATCGCCAGGTTCGCCTTCCCAGTGGTAGGCGATGCGGTCGCCCAACCCTGACGCTACGTGGCGGTCAAGGCAGTTTTCGGAGACGTTCAGTGTGCCGTCTTCAAACCATTTGGCATACGGTAAATCCCAGGTAAGGACTTTGCTGAAGTCGCGGTTCCAAGTCAACAACTCTCGTGCTTGGCGAGCCCAAAAAGCGGCGTAGTCTTGGTCGGCTTGGTGGTAGATAGAGCGGTCTTTGATTAGTGCCGCTTCGCTAAATGCCGTAGCTGGGGGGAATCTGCGCGCTTCGTTTTCGTAGACCTCAATTGAACCTTGAGCTTCGGGTGAACCTTGAGCCTCGGTGTTGGTGTTGCTCATTGTCGTTCCTTTCGTGTGCGGTGCTTTATGTTTGAGGTTAGCCGAGTGGATGGCCAAAGCAAATCCTAACACAATACAAAGTTGAGTGTGGGATACTCAACTTTTCTGTGCTATAGTGTTACTACTCTTTGCTAAACCCTAAAACATGGAAAGACATTGAAATAATATGGCATTAGACCCTAACCGTTGGACACTTAAGACAACTGAAGTGCTTTCGTCTGCAACCGAAATGGCGCGCTCGAAAGCTCACCCAGAAATCACCCCCCAACATCTGCTCATCGCGCTGCTCGGACAACAAGAAGGCATTGTGCAACCGCTGCTACATCATCTAGGCGTTGATGTTCGTGCGGCACAAAATAAAGCGACCGCAGAATTAGACAAACTCCCCCACGCTTACGGTTCCGACCCTCAGTTGTCTAAAACACTCATTACCACACTCAACGAAGCTGACCAACTACGAGCCGAACTACATGACGACTATCTCTCCACCGAACACCTTTTGTTGGCCTCCGCTGAACTCCTAGAAGTTGAACGTGCAGCACTGCAAAGCGCCCTTGGCGAGGTTCGCGGCTCGCACCGCGTGACAACGCAAACTCCAGAAAACCAGTTCCAAGCGTTGGAACGGTTCGGGCACGATTTAACTGCGGCCGCGCGTGACGGTGTACTCGACCCAGTTATTGGGCGTGATGAGGAAATACGCCGGGTTATTCGTGTGTTGTCACGTCGCACCAAAAATAATCCCGTTCTGATCGGCGAACCCGGCGTGGGCAAAACCGCGATTGTGGAAGGGCTTGCGGCTCGCATCGTGGAAGGTGATGTTCCCGACACGTTGCAAAACAAGAAACTCATAAACCTAGACATTTCGCTGCTTTTGGCTGGTGCCAAATACCGAGGCGAGTTCGAGGAGCGTCTGCAAGCCGTTCTCAAAGAAATTGAGGATGCGGATGGGGAGATCATCACCTTTGTTGACGAAATGCATACGGTCGTTGGTGCCGGTGGCACACAAGGGGCGATGGACGCCGCCAACATGCTAAAACCCATGCTGGCGCGCGGTCGTTTACGTATGGTTGGTGCCACCACCTTAGACGAATACCGCAAACACATTGAGAAAGACCCGGCCTTGGAGCGGCGTTTCCAACAAGTGTTTGTGGCCCCGCCATCGGTGGAGTCAAGCATCGCCATTTTGCGTGGCCTCAAGGAGCGTTATGAAGTGCATCACGGCGTGCGCATCCAGGATTCTGCTTTGGTTGCCGCGGCGATGCTCAGCGACCGCTACCTCACGGGCCGTTTCCTGCCAGACAAAGCGATCGACCTTATTGATGAAGCCGCTAGTTCGTTGCGCATCGAGATTGACTCCGTGCCAACTGAGATTGATGTAGTAGAGCGACGCATCCGGCAATACGAAATCGAACGGGTGGCGTTAGCCAAAGAAACCGATGCAGCATCGGTGGAACGTCTACATGACTTAGACCGTGAATTGGCTGATCTTCGCGAGAGCCTAGCCGCGCTGACAATTAGGTGGCAAGCCGAAAAAGATGCCATAACTGCGCTTCGTGAGATCAACGAACAGCTTGAACATTTGCGAGGTGAGGTTGAACGTGAAACCGACCTAGAGCGTGCCGCCGAACTTCGTTACGGGAAAATCCCTGAGCTTGAACGCCGATTCGTGGCAGCCAAGACAGAATTAGACGAACTGCAAAGCACAGACCCGATGTTGAAAGAAGAGGTTGACGACCAAGACATCGCCGAAGTAGTTAGTCGTTGGACTGGCATCATTGTGTCGCGCTTGATGGAGGGTGAAGTGCAAAAACTGGTGCGTCTTGAAGAGCATTTGCAGCAAAGGGTGATAGGCCAAGATGATGCCGTATCGGTGGTAGCAAACGCGATTCGCCGTTCGCGTGCCGGGCTCGCTGATCCTCGTCGCCCTATTGGTAGTTTCTTGTTCCTCGGGCCGACCGGCGTTGGCAAAACCGAGTTGGCTCGTTCATTAGCTGAGTTTCTGTTCGATGACGAGCGGGCGATGGTGCGTGTCGACATGTCTGAATATATGGAAAAACACAGTGTTAGTCGGTTGATTGGTGCACCGCCCGGATATGTCGGTTATGACGAAGGCGGCCAACTTACTGAGACGGTGCGACGGCGCCCTTATTCAGTAGTGCTGTTAGATGAAGTAGAAAAAGCTCATGCTGATGTTTTCAATGTTTTGCTGGCTTTGCTTGATGATGGACGGTTGACCGATGGACAAGGCCGCACAGTTGATTTCTCTAATGTGGTATTGATAATGACCTCTAATCTTGCTGGTGACCCGAAAAACTTTTTCAGGCCCGAGTTCATCAACCGCATTGACGACACGGTGCGTTTCAGGGCTTTGAGCGAAACCGATATAGCCAAAATATTCGATCTGCAGATCGAACACCTTCAAGACCGCGTGGCGGATCGCCGCATCACGCTTGAGATCAATGAACAAACTCGGTCATTCTTGGCGCAAAAGGGTTACGACCCAGCGTTCGGGGCCAGACCGTTGCGCCGTTTGATTCAACGCAGTATCGGCAATCCGTTAGCTATCGCCATTCTCGAAGGCCGCTTCGGTGAAGGCGACACGGTGAAGGTTGACCTTCAGGGAGACACCGACCACCGAGAAATCGTCTTGCGATAATTTTTGCACGGAATTCGTACGCACAAGCTAATCTCTTTGGGTAACGCAGTCCACCAAAAGGGAGAGCGCTGTGCCAGCGACCATAGTCGTAGGTACTCAATGGGGTGACGAAGGCAAGGGCAGGTTCACCGACCTCTTGGCCAAAGAGATGTCGGTGGTTGTCCGTTATCAGGGTGGCCATAACGCCGGCCATACCTTAGTTGTGGATGGCCAGACCTTCGCCCTTCAACTAGTGCCAAGCGGAGTTCTTTACGATTCGATTACTCCGGTTATAGGCAACGGTGTCGTGGTTGATCCTCGTGTGCTCATCGCGGAGATCGACATGCTCACGGCGCGCGGTGTGGACACTTCACGGCTGATGATTTCGGGTAACGCGCACTTGATAATGCCGTACCACACCGAACTTGACGCTTTGCATGAACGTCATCTCGGAGATGCCAAATTGGGTACCACGAAACGAGGCATCGGGCCGGCGTATGCCGATAAAGCTATGCGCGTGGGGCTAAGGGTGCAAGATTTGGCCGACCCAAAGCTTTTTCGACAGAAACTTGCGGTGGTTCTAAGTCACACCAACGAAGTGCTAACTAAAGTGTTTGACAGGCCGGCAGTTGATGCTGAGGCTGTCGCGGCTGAATATCTTGACGAGTGCGCCCCACGCGTCTTGCCGTTGATCGGGGACACGGTCGGAGTGTTGCACGATGCCTTAGAAATGGGTGAGAACGTTTTGCTTGAGGGCGCACAAGCCACGTTTTTGGATTTGGATCACGGCACCTATCCGTTTGTCACTTCGTCTAATCCGGTAGCTGGTGGAGCGTGCGTTGGTGCCGGTATCGGCCCCCGCCAGATCAATCGCGTGATTGGTGTAGCTAAGGCATATGTGACTAGGGTCGGGTCGGGGCCGTTTCCTACTGAACTTTTCGATAGCACAGCCGACCACCTGGTTGATGTTGGTAAGGAGTATGGTGTGAACACGCGCCGCCGCCGCCGTCCTGGATGGTTTGACGCGGTTATGGTTCGCCATGCGGTGCGGGTGAATTCGCTTAGCGAGGTTGCGATCACTAAACTTGATGTCCTAGATGCTTTAGATGCGGTGAGGGTTTGTGTTGCCTATCAGGTTGGCGATCAGCGTTTAGTCAACTTGCCCCAATCGCGCCTTGATACGGTACAACCGATTTACGTTGAGTTGCCTGGTTGGAAAACTGATATCAGCGGCGTGACAAAACTTGGTGAACTTCCTGCAGCAGCAGTGGAATATCTGGATTTTCTTGAGGATCAGATCGGGGTGCCAATTCGTTTGGTGGGGGTCGGTGCGGCGCGTGAACAGTACCTGGATCGTTTGGAAGAGGATCGCTAATGTCTGTGGTGTTTGCCAACGTTTTGGCCGAACGTTATGCCAGCGAAGAGATGCAACAGATCTGGTCTGCGAACAACAAGATTATTCAAGAGCGGCGTTTGTGGCTAGCGGTGTTAAAGGCGCAGGTCTCACTCGGGATGGAGGTTCCGTCGGGTGCGGTTGAGGCCTACGAAGCGGTGTTGGAGTGGGTGGATTTAGACTCTATCGCGGCCCGTGAGGCGGTGCTGCGCCATGATGTCAAGGCTCGTGTAGAAGAGTTTTGCGACCTCGCACAGTGTCAACACATTCATCGGGGAATGACCTCTAGAGACCTGACCGAAAATGTTGAACAAATGCAAATTCGTCAAGCGCTTATGTTGATACGTGATCGTTTGGTTGCGCTGCTTGCTCGCTTCGCCCGTTTAGCGGAAACGCATGTTGATTTGGTAATGGTTGCCCGTACCCACAATGTGGCTGCTCAAGCAACGACTTTGGGTAAACGTTTCGCTGATGCGACCGAGGAGACCCTTCTCGGTTTAGAACGTCTTGAGAATTTGTTGGAGCGTTACCCTTTGCGGGGCCTTAAGGGTGCTGTTGGTACTCGTGCCGATCAACTTGATTTGCTCAATGATCCTGCTGCCGTTGATCAACTAGAACAGATGGTAGCGGATCATCTCGGTTTTGACCGTGTGCTTGATAGTGTCGGACAGGTTTATCCACGCTCTCTTGATCTTGATGTGATTTCGAGTTTGGTGCAGGTTGTCTCGTCTGCTGCATCCGCGGCAACCACGCTGCGGCTTATGGCCGGCCATGAACTCGCTACAGAAGGATTTTCTGATGATCAAGTTGGTTCTACGGCGATGCCTCACAAAATGAATAGCCGTAGTTCTGAGCGTATTGCTGCGTTACGCACCTTGCTAGATGGTTATTTGACAATGGCCGCAAGCCTCGCCGGTCGGCAATGGAACGAGGGAGACGTGAGTTGTTCAGCGGTTCGGCGGGTGATGCTACCCGATGCCTTTTTTACGGCCGAAGGTTTGTTACAGACGGCAATTAGTGTGTATGACAATTTCGGTGTTTTCGAAGCGATGATTGATGCGGAACTCAAGCGCGAACTCCCGTTTCTTGCCACTTCGCGGTTGTTGACGGAGGCCGTAATAAAGGGTCTTGGGCGCGAAGAAGCTCACGAACTGATTAAACGCTATGCCGTCGAGTCGGTCTTGGCTCGCCGACAAGGGGCTGATAGGATTAGTTTCGTTGACCGTTTGGCAGCCGACGAACGATTCGGTGTCGATCAGTCAAGCATCAAACGTTGTCTCGCCGATGTCGATGGCTTTTTGGGCACCGCCGTCACACAAGTTGAGCGTGTTGTTGCTCGCGCCAACGCGGTTATCGCTCAGTATCCGCACGCCGCCCGCGCAGACGCGAACATCCGTGTGTGAGTCTGTCTGAGGCTTCGGATCGGATCAACGGCGAAGCGGTTCTTTGTTGCTAGCGGTTCTTTGTTGCTATGAGGCAGCGCGGCTTATGCCGGCGCGTTTGAGGGTGGCAGCAGGCACCCCAACCTCGCGCCAAGCACGATAACTGATCTTGTTGTCGGTGCCGTATTCTTTGGCTACTTTGACGAATTCGTCTTCAAGACCGACCAAGTCTTGAATTGTTTCAGCGGCTTCAAGCTTGTGGAGAAGATTGATTCTTTCTTGTGTCAGGTGAAGCGACTGCAGCGGCGTGGCGGTCGCTAGGTCTTTGTCAATGGCTTTGACTCGTTCACGCAAGGTCTCGGGTGACCGCCGCCCATACTTGGGAGGTTGTCTCTTCAAAGCTTCAAGATAGAGGCGAACTGCACGACTACGGGTTTTGCCGGCTTTGAGAGCTGCTCGATGTTCGTCTGTGAGCGCCCGTTTTCCTTTGGATTCTTCCGGTTCTTTAGGTTCTTCTTGGTTTATCGGTTCAGGTGAAGGCCTGTGTTGGAACATAATTGTCTGCTTTCTTTTTTGTCAGGATCATTTGCCTATGAAATACCTGCGAATAAACACTACAAGGTTAATCGAACAACTCACCATATGCACTAATCTTAATCGTTCTAAGATTGTTATGTGGCATTGTGGGGTGATGCAAATAGTGTTACTGGTGTGCCGAACGCGCCAACCGCAGCCTACTCCATTACGCTCAAGGTCTCGCTAGACAACATCCCAGGCACCCTAGCACGCTTCGCCACAGCCGTGGGAGATGCCGGTGGGAACATCGCCGCCATACCGGGTTTCGAAGCTAAAGGACCTAACGTGGTGCGCGATATTGATGTGCATTGTCGCTCAGAAACGCACGCCGAGTTGATTGCGAGCAAGGTAGCGGCACTTGAGGGTGTCACCGTCCTAGACTGGTGGGACCGCACTTTCGCGCTTCATGAGGGAGGCAAAATTGAGGTGCTTCCCCTCTGTTCGGTCGGCGATGCAGACGATCTGGCAATGGCTTATACCCCAGGCGTGGCGCGTGTTTGCCTCAGCATCCGTGAAGACCGGTCACTGAGCCATCGCTACACCATCAAGAAAAACTCTGTAGCAATTGTCAGCGACGGCAGTGCGGTTCTTGGTCTAGGTAATATTGGCGCGTTTGCAGCAATGCCGGTGATGGAAGGCAAAGCCCTCCTGTTCAAAGAGTTCGGGGGAGTTGACGGGTTCCCGATCTGCCTAAATACCCAAGACCCCGAAGAGATCATTGAGACGATCACGCATATCGCTCCCACTTTTGGCGGGATCAATATTGAAGACATCGCCGCTCCAGCGTGTTTCGAGATTGAAGAACGGCTCAAAGCCACACTACCGATACCGGTCTTTCATGATGACCAACACGGCACTGCTATTGTGGTTTTAGCTGCACTGACAAACGCTTTGCGACTGGTTGACAAGAATATCGGCGCCATTTCGGCGGTTATTTCTGGGATGGGTGCCGCGGGTGTAGCAGTTGGCAAAATTCTTGTTGATGCCGGGGTTGGGGAAGTGATTGGGGTTGATCGTATCGGTGCTGTGTATACGGGGCGGGGGCAGCAAAACAAAATCAAGGACGGCTTCGCGGCGATCACCAACCCCGACCGAAAAATAGGCACGCTCGCCGACGTGCTGGTGGGTGCTGATGTGTTTATTGGAGTGTCGGCACCGAACCTTATTGACGCTGCGAACTTGCGCCTGATGGCTCGTGACCCCATCGTGTTTGCTCTAGCCAACCCAGAACCTGAGATCCGTCCTGAGATCGCTGATGGTATTGCTGCAGTGATGGCTACCGGCCGGTCTGATTTCCCCAACCAGATCAACAATGTGCTGGCCTTCCCTGGTATGTTTAGAGGTGCCCTTGACGTGTGTGCACACAGCATTACCGAAAATATGAAGGTGAGTGCCGCGCAAGCGATTGCTGCTTGCGTGCCTGAAACGGAGTTGCGTGCTGATTTCGTTGTGCCGTCGGTGTTTGATCGTACGGTTGCTCCGTTGGTTGCGAAAGCGGTTGCTGACGCAGCAGTTCAAGATGGAGTTGCTAGCGGCCAGGCAGTCAAGCATCTCCCCGGTTGAACCTTGACGATCTCGTAGCGACCCGGCGCACATGCCGGGCCGCTTTGGTGGTCGGGACCGGCGTCGATCCGGTGACCTACCGCTTTTCAGGCGGCCGCTCTGCCAACTGAGCTACCCGACCCCACAGCATCCAGATTAGAATGCGTGGCGGTCCTGACGGGATTTGAACCCGCGGCCTCCACCTTGACAGGGTGGCGATCACTCCAAACTGATCTACAGGACCCTTCACGGACGAACCGTGCGACTCGAAACGGTATGCCGAGTTGCCGAAAATAGCAACCCGATCACCCACCACTGAAATCAACGCCGCAGCGGTGGCCGCGGCGTTGATGCAACCTAGAAGTACCCCGTACGGGATTTGAACCCGTGTTACCGGCGTGAAAGGCCAGCGTCCTAGGCCGCTAGACGAACGGGGCTCGACCAGTGATCCAGTCGCACGACAGCTTACGCTATCGAACCAAGCAGCATACAGGGTTCTAACCGGGTTTTGCGGCCTGTTGGGGGGTTGTTTTGTTGGTTTCCTCGGATTCGTTGCGAGCGTCGATGCCTGTGGCTAAGTGTAGGCGCACAATCGCAATCCAACTTAGTGACGCGCCGAGGATGTGGAATCCAACGAGCAGCACTGGCACCCCCGCAAAATATTGCCAGTAACCAATTGCCGCTTGAGCGATAAGCAGGCTTAAAGCGATTTCCGCTCGGCGGCGCGCTTCGGTTTGTTGGTGCAGGTGAGCGGCGCGGATCAGCCACAATACGCTGACGAGCAACACTATGGCAATGATGCTATGTATCCGGGTGACTTCCCGCACCAGAAAGGGGAGTCTGGCTGCGACTTCGGCTTCGTCGCTGCCGCTGTGCGGGCCTGAACCGGTGACGATTGTGCCGCTAACGAGCAACACCGCTGAGAGCGTGGTGATGGCCCGGGTTGTGCGGCTCAAGGGTCCTGGTCTGCGCCGTGCGGCTAGGTCGTCGCGTCCGGCCAAATCTACGAGCAACGCAGCGTTGGCCAGCAAGACCATGCTCAATAAGAAATGTCCCATTGTGAACCTCGGGTCGAGTTCGGTTCGCACGAGTAGCGCTCCCAAAACGATTTGCGCGACAACTCCCGCTACGAGCCCGAAAGACCACGCGATCAAATCGGCTCGCCGTGGTGAGCGGCGCAGCGAACCAAGTACGGCGAGGACTACCGCAACCGCTACGACACCAGTAAAGAGGCGGTTGGCGAATTCGATGAGTGCGTGATATTCGAGGTCGGCAACAAACTGGTCTTCTTCGCAGTTGGGCCAGTCGGAGCAGCCGAGGCCTGACCCGCTGAGCCGCACGGCTCCGCCAGATACCACGATCACGGTTAATGACCACAGCGCGCCACGTGTCCAGCGTTGGTAACGGTCGGGGCTAATTGGTGCATAGGCGATAGCGCGCAGCCGTGCGGTCAAGTTCACAGCTACAGGTTAGGCCCTTCTAAAGCTGCTGAGCGACAGGGTTTAGCGCCGTGCGGTTCGCGACTTTATCCACAAATGGCATGCTCTGGGGGTGGTCTTGATGTGCTGCCCGTAGCCTGAGGGTTGTGAGTAGCGTTGCTCGAGTGCATGAGAGGTCGCGTCTGATGGCGTTCGTGGCGTTGACCAAGCCACGCATCATTGAATTGTTGTTGGTCACGACTGTTCCCACGATGGTTGTTGCTGCCGCGGGGTTGCCCTCCATTTGGTTGATGTTCGCAACTGTGCTGGGTGGAACGCTCGCGGCGGGCGGAGCGAACGCAGCAAACATGTTCATCGATCGAGATATTGATGGTCTCATGGAGCGCACCAAGGGCCGTCCGTTGGTGACTGGTGAGGTCACGCCGCGCCAAGCGTTGTTGTTCGCTATTTTTCTGGAAATTGCTGCGTTCGCTTGGTTATGGGGGATGGTCAACTTGTTGTCCGCGGTTTTGGCAGTTGCGGCAACTTTGTTTTATGTGTTTGTTTATTCGTTGTGGTTGAAGCGCACCTCAAAAAGCAACATTGTGATTGGAGGTGCGGCGGGGGCGGTACCGGTTCTGGTTGGCTGGTCTGCGGTTACCAACTCTCTTGATTGGCCGCCTTTGGTTTTGTTTGCGATCATTTTCGTTTGGACGCCACCGCATTTTTGGGCGTTGGCGATCCGCTACAAGGACGATTATCAAGCTGCCGATGTGCCGATGTTGCCGGTGGTGGTGAGCCTCAAGAAGACGGCAAGTCGTATTCTCGTGTATACCTTGTTGCTTTGGGGTTTGACTTTGCTGTTTGCTCCAGTGGCGAACATGGGTTGGCTTTATTTTGGTTCGGCGGTCTTGTTGGGTGCGGTCTTTGCGGCGTTGGCGTTGAGAGTCTTGCGCAACCCTGAACCGCAACTTGCGATGCGCTTGTTTGGTTGGTCGATAACCTATGTCACTTTGTTGTTCGCAGCGATGGCGATTGATGAGGTGGTTCGCAGTGGTTTCTGAAAAACAGCTTCGGTCGGGTGTGAAAACTAGTGGACGTATCCTTGTAAACTCATCGCTTGGTTTCTTAACTCAGCGATTAGCGATCACGGGTGCGCGGTGCGCCGCGCCGAGAGTGTGCGGAGGATTATTGCACCAATGACGATGACCGATTCAGCAACTGCAACAGGCACCTTGCCTAGCGATCCCGAGTCTTTAGTGTCGCCCACATCTGCCGCATCTGCCGCTTCCGCCCCTTCGGTTTCTTTTGAGAGCCCTGTTGCTTCGGAAGTGGGCGGGGTTTTCGATGCCTTGACAACTACCGACCATAAGCGCATTGGCCGTTTGTGGTTGCGGTCTAGTTTGTTGATGTTGTTGGCGGTTGCAGTTGTGGGGGTGCTGCTCAGAATTGAGGACATCAATTCGTCGCCAGACGACATTTTTGCGGGGACCAACAATTATTTCCAGTTTTTTGGCCTTTATCGCTTGGGCATGGTGTTGTTGGTGGTGTTGCCGTTGTTTGTGGGTTTGGCGACGGTGGTAGTGCCGATGCAGGTTGGAGCTACGAATATTGCTTTTCCTCGGGCTGCACACGGGGCTGCGTGGTTGTTCATGATCGGAGCGGGTATCACGGTTGTTGCGGTTTTGGCGGGCGGTGGTTGGGGTGCTCTTGATGGCGTGAGCCCTAGTGAAGCTGATGCGATTGCGTTGACGTTGGTGGGTACCGCGCTGCTGATCGGCGCGATCGTGGTGGCTTCGGTTTGTGTTGCTACAACAGTGGTGTCGTTGCGCACACCGGGTATG
This sequence comes from Acidimicrobiia bacterium, assembly GCA_024421095.1. Taxonomy (GTDB): domain Bacteria; phylum Actinomycetota; class Acidimicrobiia; order Acidimicrobiales; family Aldehydirespiratoraceae; genus VXYK01. The sequence goes on along the minus strand of JAHQYM010000011.1, from coordinate 29,238 downwards.
AATTTGTTGCGGGTGCCTTTGTTTGCTTGGTCGATGCTGGTGGCTGCGGCTGTTTGGTTGTTGACGTTGCCGTTGGCGTTGGGCAATCTTGTGCTGATCTATTTTGATTTGCGTGGTGGGCCGGGCGAGTTTGGGAATATTGAGGGCAGCGATGCTGTGTTCGCACAGTTGGGTTGGTTGATTGAACAACCGCAGATTTACGCGTTGGCTATTCCCGTGCTTGGGGTTTTTGGTCAGGTTGCAGCAGTGGTTGCGAAGCGCCGCCATGCACAGCACGCTGCGGCCATGGCTCTTATCGGTTTCTTTGGGTTGTTGTCGGTTGGTGGTTGGAGCCAACCGTGGTTTCAAGGTGATAGCCACGATGAGCAGTTTGTGTTTGTGGTGTTTGGGCTTTCGGTGGCCTTGCCGGTGCTGGGTTCGGTAGCGGCAGTTGCGGCCACGTTTGCGCGTCCGGGGGCGGACGCTGCTGCGGCTTTGGAACCGAGTCTTGCGAGTCTTGAGAGAACCAAAAAACTAAATCTCGCTGGCTTGTTGTCGGTGCATGGTTTGGCTGCGTTTGCGGCGGTGTTGGTGTTGCTTGCGGCTACGGTTGCGGGGTTGGTTCGTGTTGTGCAGCCATGGGATTTGGGCGGACGTACAACGGTTACTGCGGTTATGAATTTGGTGTGGTTTGCGGCGCTGCTTGCGGGGATTGCGGGGATTTGGTTTTGGGCACCAAAGATTGCTGGTGTCCTTTTGCCGGGTGGTTTGGGTCGTTCGGCGATTTTCAATATCGCGCTTGGGGCTGTGTTGCTTGGTGGTGCTGATTTTGTTAGCGGTTTCTTTGGAGCTGGCGCGTTGGCGTATCAGTATTCCGCTGCTTCGGTGTCTTTGGTGAGCGTTCCTTCTAATGAGAATCTTGTTGAGGTGATGAACGCTTGCGCCGCGGTGGGCGCGTTGTTGATCGTGTTGGGTGTTTTGGCTGTTGTTGCGGCTTGGCTGAAACCGCAAGGCAATACTGAGACGCTTAGTGACAATCCTTTTGGTGGTTTGACTTTGGAGTGGGCCACGCCTTCACCTCCGCCGTTGGGCAATTTTTTGGATGCGCCAGCGCGCGTTGTCTCTGAGGTTCCATTGTTAGATTCGGTGAACGACACTGAAGAGGATTCCTGATGATTACCACAACGCGGTTTCTGCCCGCGCAAATTTATCGACCTCGTAGTCTGCTGGTGGGCACGGTTTTTGGCTGCGCCGCGGCTTTCATGTTTTTCTTGTCGGTGGTGGCGGTATACGTTCGGGAAAGGGCGAGGGCGCGCCATGAGGCGATGGAGTGGTTCGCTGAGGGAACGGTTGAGTTAGGTCCATCGGGGTTCGTCTTTTGGACGTTGGTATTGTCAGTGTTCACGGTTCAGTGGGCGGTGCAGGCGATCAATGCCGAAGATCGTGTCAATGCTTATGTGGCTTTGGCGTTGACCACTTTGTTTGGGGTGGCGATATTCAATCAGCTTTGGTTCATCATCAACGATACTGGTTTCGCGTTGGCTGCTAGTAACGCCGAGTTTCTGTTTTTTGTGATTAACGGAACTTTTATTGTGTTTTTGATTGCGGCGGTACTTTTTATCACGTTTACGTTTGTGCGTGCTTTGGCTGGCCAGTTCGGGCCGAAAAGAGCCGAAGCTGTGTCTGCGGCGGCGCTGTTTTGGCATACGGTTGTGTTGATGTGGGCCGTTGTCTACTTCCTCGTCTATATCAATAAGTAGGGCAGATGTTTACTACCGGTTTTAAGTTTTTTTTCGGGTTGGGGATGGCACTCATTACGGGTGCAGTGTTTTATGGGTACACCACTGGGGGCAACCATCTTGGCCCCTTGTCGATGGGTTGGAAAGGTGGGGTGGGCGAGCATCTCGGCTACTCGATGTTGTTCGGTCTAGCTTTCGTATCGATGTCGGTGGCGATGTTTCTTGTTTCATTTCGGGATGCTGATCCGGCTGCACAAGCGCATTACATGGGGGTTGAACAGATCCCTACGAACAGTTTGGTGACTGCTAGTTTTTGGCCGGTTGTTGGCGCTTTCGGTGTTGGCGCGATGGCCATCGGGTTGGTTTTGCATACGGCGGTTTTTGTGGCTGGCTTGGTTCTTTGCGCGGTCGTGGCGGTTGAATGGTTGATGGATGCGTGGTCTGATCGCGCTACCGGCGACCGTGAAGCCAACAGAGTGCTTCGCAATCGGATTATGGCACCTATTGAGATCCCGGTTTTGGGCGCAGGGATTGTGGCTTTGGGGGTTTTGGCGATTAGCCGGATTCTGTTGGCGGCTTCGAAACTTGGGGCGGTGGTTGTGGCTGGGGTTGTGTCGGTGGTGATTTTGGCTTTGGCGGTTTTGTTGGTGAGTAGACCGCGAGTCAACAAAAACCTTTTGTCTGCCACAGTTTTGGCGGTGGCGGTGGCGGTTCTTGCTGGTGGGGTTGTGGCAACAGTCACGGGTGAACGGGATTTCGAGCACCACGAAATAGATTTAGAATCAAACAACCCCGAATCTGTGGAGGCACACCAAGGTGAGTGAAGCAATGAGGACCGAGGAGTCTCGTTGGGCGTTTGCCCGGCGCTTGTGGTCGACGCTGACGCTGGCCGGTTTTGGCTTGTTGTTGGTCGGTTGCGCTGCTGATGCTGAGTTAGACACCTTTCAAGATCAAGGCGAGACAGCTCGCCAGATTAATGATTTGGCGGTACCGGTCTTTATCGTTGCGGGTGTGGTGCTGGTGCTGGTTTGTGGTGCTTTGGTTTGGCTGGCAGTGAAGAATCGGGTTCCAGCAAACGAGGATTATCAAGGCGAATTCCCGAAACAGGTTTCGCACAATAACACTTTGGAAATTGGCTGGACGCTCGGGCCTTTCGTGATCATGGTGATCGTTGCGGTAGCCAGTTTGGTGACGCATCTAGCGATCAATAGCACCGAAGCCAATGCCATGGAGGTTCAGGTTGACGGACAGGCTCAAACTTGGGAGCCTCGAGTGGTTGTGGTTGGTCAGCAGTGGTGGTGGGAATACCGTTACTACCTATCGCAAGACATTACTACAGATGATCTTGGTGACCCTTGGGATCTGCCGCCAGCCGACATCGTTACTTCGGGCCAGATGGTAATTCCCGCGGGAGAAGAGATCGAGCTGATTGTGACCTCTCGTGACGTGATTCATTCACACTGGATTCCAGCGCTCAACGGAAAAAGAGACGCTGTTCCAGGCTTGTACACACCGTGGAAGTTGTCGGCGGACGAACCGGGCGTTTACTTCGGGCAGTGTACGGAATTTTGTGGTTTGTCGCATAGTCGTATGAGGATGCAGGCAGTTGCGGTTACACCAGCGGATTTTCAGACTTGGATCGACTCGCAGATGAAACCCGCCAATTTGCCCACGAACGAAGATTCGGCGCAAGGACGCGGTGCCGAGGTGTTCTCAACCTATTGCGCGAGTTGTCATCTGGTGAGGGGACTTAACGATGCGGACTACAACGGCGCTGAGACTTACGCTGGTTCGGCACCAGACCTTACCCATTTCGCTAGCCGCACTACGTTCGCAGGCGGGATATTCAACCTTTACAACTCCGACTATTCGCTCAATGACGATCAACTTGCTGCGTGGATACGCAACCCTAACGAAGTGAAGGAAAACTACGCGAACGATCTCGCTGATGGTGAATTGCCCCGTGGGATGCCCGACATGGGGTTGTCTGAGCGGCAGATCAGCGACGTGATTGCCTTTTTGGCCACGCTTGGCCAAGAGCCGACCAGAGCCCAGATTTTGGCAACTGAGGTGAACTGAGATGACCCCTACAAACGCAACTGTAACCGAGAAGCCTTTGGAACTCGAATCTGGTGTCACACCCTTTGTGGAGCGCCCACTCGGGGTGCTGACCCGTCCGCAGGGTGGTCGAGGTTGGCGGGATTGGTTGAGCACCGTCGACCACAAAAAGATCGGGATTATGTATGGCGTTTCGGCCATGGTATTTTTTGTGGTTGGTGGTGTGGAAGCGCTACTGATTCGCTTGCAACTGGCGGTGCCTAACGGTGGGGTGCTCTCGGCGGACGTTTATAACCAAGTCTTCACCATGCACGGCGTGACCATGGTGTTCTTGTTTATCATGCCTTTGGCGGCAGCCTTTGCGAACTATCTGATTCCGTTGCAGATCGGTGCTAGGGATGTGGCTTTCCCGAGACTGAATGCGCTGTCCTATTGGATTTGGTTATCCGGCGCGATTTTCTTAAATAGTTCTTGGATTGTCGGTGGTGGTGGCGCGGATTGTGGGTGGTTCTGTTACTCACCCAATAGCGGCTTGGCATTCTCGCCTAGCCATGGGGTCGATTTTTATGCGATTGGTTTGTTGATTGCTGGTATCGCTTCGCTAGTTTCAGCCATCAACTTGATCGTCACTTGTTTGAACATGCGGGCACCGGGGATGGATTTGTTCCGCATGCCAGTGCTTACTTGGATGCTTTTAATCACCCAGTTTTTGTTGCTGTTTGCTTTGCCAGTGATAACGGTTGCTTTGTTTCTGCTGATGTTCGACCGCCTATTTGGCTCGGATTTCTTTAATCCAGATATGGGTGGTGATCCATTGTTATGGCAGCATCTTTTCTGGATATTCGGACATCCAGAGGTCTATATCATTATTTTGCCGGCATTTGGTGTGGTTTCCGAAATAATTCCAACGTTTAGCCGTAAGCCGATTTTTGGCTATTCCTTTATGGTCTTTTCGGGAATAGCGATTGGGTTTATGGGTTGGGGTGTTTGGGCGCATCACATGTTCGTTTCTGGCATCGGCCCAATTTCTGTTGCGGCATTTTCGTTGTCAACAATGTTTATCGCGGTACCGACAGGGGTGAAGATCTTGAATTGGATCGCCACCATGTGGGGCGGGCAAATTCGTTACACCACGGCGATGTTGTTTGCTGTGAGCACCGTGGGCATGTTTACGATTGGTGGGTTATCGGGGGTGACCCACGCTTTGGCTCCGGCCGACACTCAACAAACAGACACATATTACATCGTGGCGCACTTCCATTATGTGATCTTTGGCGGTGGGGTGCTTGGCTTGATGGGTGGCCTGTACTTTTGGTGGCCGAAGGTTTTCGGTTACCTGCTCAATGAGCGCCGAGGGAAACTCAACTTTTGGTTGATGTTGATCGGCTTCAACTTAACCTTCGGCCCCATGCATGTGCTCGGGTTGCAAGGGATGAGCCGCCGCATCGACACCTATTCGGCAGGTTTCGGTTTTGAGTTCTGGAACTTGGTGGCCACGATTGGTTCGTTCATCATTGCATTGTCAGTTGTGGTTTTCTTCCACAACATTTGGAGGTCAAAACGCGAGGCAGCCGACTTGCCTCCCCCGGGCCCCGACCCTTGGGACGCGCGTAGTTTGGAGTGGATGGTGCCATCGCCGGTTCCCGAACATAACTTTGACGAAGTTCCAACGGTTGACGGCCTAGATGAGTGGTGGCACCGCAAATACGCCATTGACGATGATGGAAATGTGGTACGGATTTCTAGTGTGCAGTCGGCTGCGCAAGACGGTTCGGCCAGAGGTGTGCATTTGCCTTCCCCGTCTTTTTGGCCGTTGGTGTTGGCGTTGGGTTTGCCGTTGATCGGTTACGGGCTAATCTTCAACTTGTGGTTGTGTGTTCCCGGCGGACTCATGGTTGGTATGGCGATGTATGCATGGGCACTTGAACCAGTTGATGACCCAGATGCCGATCATGGCCAGCACCACGAAGACAATGATGGCGACGGTGACAACGACGGCAGCGGTGGCAGCGGCGACAGCGATGGTGAACTCGCAACTGTGGGAACGCCGAGCACGCAAGGAGGCTACGAGTGAGCAACGCAACCCTCGAAACGGCAACCGTTGACGACCACAGCGATCAGGAATCTTCTGAACACGGGCCTTCTACGGGTATTTCCAACACGAAGTTGGCGATGTGGTTATTTCTGGGGTCTGAATGCTTGCTCTTTGGCGGTTTGATCTCTACGTACCTGCTTTACAAAACCCGCCGAGGCCCAGACAACTTACCGATACCAACAGACGTTTTCGACATCCCCTTCACGTCTGTAAGTTCCTTTGTCTTACTGATGAGTTCATTGACGATGGTGTTGGCTTTGGCCGCGATCACCCGTGGCGACAATTTCGGGTTCAGGATTTGGTTGCTGACCACGAGTTTGCTCGGTGGTGTGTTTATTGGCGGCCAAGTATACGAGTTCACGGCTTTCTTGCGTGAAGATGTTGGCTTTACGAACAACCCGGCTAGTTCGGCCTTTTTCACGCTTACCGGTTTTCATGGGGTGCATGTCAGCTTGGGAATTGTGATGTTGATGTCTTTGTTCGTTGCCTCTTGGCAAGGCAAGTTAAGGCCACAGCACGCCGAAACTGTCGAGATCGCGGGGTTGTATTGGCACTTCGTAGATATTGTGTGGATTTTTATATTCACCGTGATTTATCTGATTCCGGCTTAGGGAATTGGAGGGAAAATGACCGCTACCAACACAACGAGTACCGACACGGCCACTCATTCCACGGAGCAAGCTGACAACCACGAAAATGCCGCAGCACACGAGCACAAACACCCGTCGGACTGGGCTTACATCAAGATTGCTTTGATACTTGCGGCGATTACTGCGGTTGAAGTTTTTACCTATTTTGAGACGGTGTACAACTGGGGGCAACTACTTGTCCCTTCGTTGCTATTGATGATGGTTGTCAAGTTCTGGTTGGTGGCCACATGGTTTATGCATCTCAAGTTCGACAACTCAATCTTTGCGAAAATGTTTGTTGGGGGTTTGCTGCTCGCGGTGGCCGTTTATGTTGCTACGCTCACTGCTTTTGAGTTCTGGGTTTGAGCGATGAGTGGGCCGTGGGAATTTGAGGCTCATCCCGCGGTTTGGTTGTTGATCGCCGGCATAATTTTTCTGGGGTATTACTCGGTGCACCACATTGGCCCTTTGGTGGTGCCAGACGGGCAAACCATTGTCACCAAAAGACAGAAACGTTGCTTCGCGTTTGGTGTCTTTCTTTTGTGGGTAGCAGCGGATTGGCCCATGCATGACATCGCCGAAGAGTACCTTTATTCAGTGCATATGGGGCAACATTTGTTGATCGCTTTTATCGTGCCCCCGTTGATGCTCTTAGCGATGCCGGAATGGTTGGCCAGATTGATTGTGATAGATGGTGGTTTGAGTTCGCGTATTTTGAAGGTGTTGACCAAACCGATTACCGCAGCCGTGATATTCAACGCCTTACAAATCCTTTCGCATTGGTCGGCGGTCGTGAACTTGTCTGTGGAAAATGGTGTTTTTCATTACGCAATCCATTTAGCGGTCTTTTTCTCGGCTTTGTTGATGTGGTTCCCAGTAGTAGGGCCATTGCCTGAGTTGCAGTTGAGTGAACCGGGCAAAATGGTCTACCTGTTTATTAGCTCGATCGTGCCAACCGTACCTGCCGGCTGGCTGACGTTCGCTAATGGTGTGGTCTATTCGGCATACGATCACAGCGTGGGGCTTTGGGGAATTTCGCCTACAGACGATCAGCAAGCTGCCGGAGCGGTAATGAAAGTTGTGGGCGGATTTTATCTTTGGGCGCTTATCACGCTTCGCTATTTTCGATTTACGGCGGGTCGTCGTGAAGCCGATTCGCGAGCCCGTGGCAACCGTAAACCGCTCGCTGCTACCGCAGCGCGTGCCTCGACGTTTCCGCTTTCTGGTGATCTGTCGTTCAGTGATGTACAAAAAGTCTTTGACGACAACCCGGCACCACCTCGTGAAGCCCCGAACTGACCTTTTGTTTTAGCTTCAGCAGCAATTTGACATACTACGCGGATGGGGCGCTAACGTCATAGCTTATGCTCGACATCAAGTTAATCCGCTCAAACCCAGATGCCGTAAAGGCTGCTATCGCGCGCCGAGGCGAGTCAACATCGGCAATTGATGAGATCGTTGAACTTGATTCGAGGTTACGTGCATTGTCCACCAGCCGAGATGAATTGCGCGCCGAAATACGCCAAACTTCCAAACAAGTTGGCTTGTTGCACGCCGAAGGCAAATCGGCTGATACCAAGGAGTTAGCTGCCCGTAGCCGTGCTTTGGGGGCCGAAGAAAAGGTGCTTGATGAACGGTGTACGCAACTCAGTAGAGAAATTGAAGTGCGGCTGCTCAACGTTTCGAATATGCCGTCAAGCGATGCGCCAGACGGGTTTTCTGAAGATGCTAATGTCGAAGTGCGCAACTCGGGGTTCGATCCCGAACGTTTCGATGATCACCAGAAAGTTCCCCATTGGGATGTCGGTGAACAACTACAAATACTTGATGTCGACCGTGCAGTGCGTCTTTCCGGTTCGATGTTCGTGATGTATCGAGGTGCCGGAGCACAGTTGTTGCGGGCCTTGATTGCTTTTGGCCTTGAACGCAACCGTGACGCTTTTGAAGAAGTGCGGCCGCCGACCCTAGTGAAGTCAGACACGATGATCGGTAGTGGGCATCTACCAAAGTTTGCCGATGATGCCTACCACGTTTCGCGTGACGATTTGTGGGCTATTCCAACTGCTGAGGTTCCGTTGACTTCAATGTTTGCTGGAGAGGTGTTGAGCGAGACGGATTTGCCTTTGCGGCTAATGGCGCACACGTCTTGTTATCGGCGTGAAGCGGGCGCGGCGGGCCGCGACACTCGTGGTTTGTTGCGGGTGCATGAGTTTGACAAAGTCGAGATGTATGCGTTCTGCACTCCTCAGCAGGGTCACGATATGCATCACGAAATTCTTGACCGAGCTGAGGGTGCTATCCGTGATTTGGGGTTGACCTATCGCATTTTAGATTTGGCTTGCGGCGACATTAGCGGTGCTGGCACACGCACGTTTGATATTGAGGTGTTTGCGCCGGGCGCTGATCGTTGGCTTGAGGTTTCCTCAGTTTCTTGGTGTACCGACTATCAAACCCGCCGTGCAAACATCCGTTTTCGTCGCAAAGGCACCAAGGGAACCGAGTTTGCACATAGCCTGAACGGCTCGGCGCTAGCCGTTCCACGGGTCTGGGCAGCGATTGTGGAGACTTATCGCCAACCCGACGGTTCAGTTGAGATGCCAGAAGCCCTGCACCCCTACCTCGGCGGCCTCACCAAGATAGAACCGCGCATTCACAGTCCCTTCGTGGATCTGGGGGAATGATGGTGTTGAAAGCTCAACAGTTGCACACGCCTCGCAACCGAACATGCCGGCCGTGAGGCGACCATCAACCGAACGCACGGTAAGCGAACCCGTCTCGGGAGCATCTGGTGGTGAGGCCGTCACACGAGATCGCTTCCGGGGTTGCTTGCTGGGACTGGCCGTGGGCGACGCTCTCGGCACCACGCTCGAGTTCCAATACCCCGGCTCGTTTGCACCGATAGATGACATGGTCGGAGGCGGACCGTTCGCCTTAGAGCCTGGAGAGTGGACTGACGACACGTCAATGGCACTGTGTCTCGCCACGAGCTTGCTTGAGTGCGGTGGGTTTGATCCCACCGACCAGATGACGCGTTACGTGCGCTGGTGGCGCGAAGGCTATTTGTCGAGCACGGGCGCGTGTTTCGACATCGGGATGACTGTCAGCAGCGCACTATCGCGCTTCATACAAAACGGAGACCCGTTTGCCGGTTCCACCGATCCAATGAGCGCAGGGAACGGTTCGCTGATGCGGCTCGCGCCGGTGCCAATGTACTACGCAGCTAACGCTGTGCAAGCCATTGACACGGCCGCCGACAGTTCACGGATCACGCACCAGGCACGGGAATCGGTAGATGCCTGCCGCTACTTCGCTGGTCTGCTGCACGGTGCCTTGCGGGGCCTCGGCAAGCAAGTGCTGCTCTCTTCGGGCTATTGCCCCGTCGATCAGCTCTGGCAGCGAGACCCCCTCGCCGAAAAGGTTGCGTGCGTTGCGGGAGGATCGTTCAAGGATCGTGAACCGCCGCAAATTAAAGGAACGGGCTACGTTGTCGATTCTCTTGAAGCCGCTTTGTGGGCCTTCCGTTGCTCCGACAGCTTCCGCGAAGGCGCTTTGCTCGCGGTGAATCTCGGTGACGATGCAGACACTTCTGGTGCCATCTACGGTCAGCTCGCCGGCGCATACTACGGCGCGGCGGCGATCCCAGTTGGGTGGCGAACGAAGCTTGCCCTAGTCGCAGAAATCAAATCGCTCGCAGATCGCCTATACGACTCAGCTTTTTCGCTCTGAACGCTCGGTGAGCGCCAGCAGCGTTCACGCAACCTTTTTGGTTAACGATTGGTGTACACGAAAACGTGAACGGCCCGGCGAGTTTGGATCATAGTTCTTTGGCGGTTTCGGCGCAAGCTGCGATTGTGGCATCTAGTTCGGTTTCGGTGTGGGCTAGCGAAGTGAAGATCGCTTCATAGGCACCAGGGGCGAAGGCCACACGCCGGCTCAACATCTTGTGAAAAAACTTCGCATAAATCCCGTTGTCGCAAATCGCTTTGGCCGAATCGAAGTCTGTTGGCGGGTTAGCACCGAAAAACAACCCCAAGAGCGGCCCCACCCGCGGCACACAAGCAGCAACCCCGGCAGCTTCAAAAGCCTCGGTCATACCTTGTTGCAGATATGTTGATATGTCAACCAGTTTGCGGAACGCGTCGGTGGTCAAATGCTCGAGTGTGGCTAACCCCGCGGCGGTGGCCAAAGGGTTCCCCGACAAAGTACCCGCTTGATACACCCCACCTAACGGAGCGAGATTGTTCATGATCGCAACCGATGCTCCAAGCGCTCCCATCGGCAAACCACCACCGATCACCTTACCGAAACACCAGATATCGGGCCTAATCCCATACCACTGTGCTGCACCGCCAAAACAAAGACGGAACCCAGTAATCACCTCATCAAAAATCAACAACGCACCAACCTCGCTACACGCCACACGCAGACCCTCAAGAAAACCCTCAACAGGTTCGACAAGCCCCATGTTCGCAGCAACTGGTTCAACCACCACCGCCGCAACCGTTTCGTCCAAAGTTGGCACTACGTTGTATGGAGCCACCACAGTGTCGGCCACAGCACCCTCCGTCACCCCAGCAGAACCAACCAAACCCTGCTGTGCGATACCCGAACCGCCAGCAACCAACAAAGCATCGCAATGACCATGATAATTGCCCGCGAACTTCACGATTCGGTCACGCCCAGTAGCCGCTCGCGCAACACGAATAGCGGTCATTGTGGCTTCAGTTCCGCTCGACACGAGTCGTACCATCTCCACCCCTGCCACACGGCCGCAAATTTCTTCAGCTAACCGCACCTCGCTGTGAGTGGGCGCTCCATAACTAGTACCCAAAGCGGCAGCGTTTTGCACGGCTTGGGTGACGGCTGAGTGCGCGTGTCCCAGGATCGAAGGACCATAGCTTTGCACATAGTCGATGTAGCGATTGCCTTCAACGTCGGTGACGTAGGCACCCTCGGCTTGAGCCACAAAATACGGCGTGCCACCCACCGAACCAAAAGCTCGGACAGGTGAGTTCACCCCTCCGGGAATAACCATCTCCGCACGACCAAACAAAGCAGTGTTCGACAACCGCGAAGCCGCCGTGGTTGAAGCCGCCGTGTTCACAGCACTTCCTCGGCAAGCAACCGAGTGAAATAGCTACAGATCATGTCGGCTCCGGCGCGCTTGATTGCCAGAGTGTGCTCGAATGCCACCGCTTCAAGCTCCAGCCAACCCCGTTGTGCAGCCGCGTGGACCATGGCGTATTCACCGCTCACATGGTAAGCCGCCAAAGGAACATCGGTCTCCCTGCGAGCACGAGCAATCACATCAAGATACGCCAAAGCGGGCTTTATCATCACCATGTCGGCACCTTCAGCAATGTCTTCACTTATCTCTAGTGCCGCTTCACGAGCGTTGGCCACATTTTGCTGATAACCACTTCGGTCACCGCCGCCGACGATGCTTACGTCAACTGCGTCACGGAAAGGCCCGTAAAGCGCGGTGGCGTACTTGGCGGAGTAAGCCAGAATGGCCGTGTTGTGAAAACTGCCATCGTCTAGGGCGCTACGGATCGCCGCTACTTGACCGTCCATCATCCCCGATGGTGCCACAATTTCGGCTCCGGCATTGGCTTGAGCGAGCGCCACTTTGCCATACAGTTCAAGGGTAGCATCGTTGTCTGGCTGACCTGTCGTATCAAGCACCCCACAATGTCCGTGGTCGGTGTATTCGTCAAGGCACAAATCGGCGATCAGTGCTAGGTCGGAGCCGTGCTCGTTGCGTAACTCCCCTAACGCCTTCTGCACAATGCCGTGGGGATGCCAGGCTTGCGAACCAACCGCATCCTTGTGTTGCGGGACACCAAAAAGCAAAAACGCTCCAACACCCAACTCACGGAGTTCCCGCACCTCGGTTCGCAAAGAGTCGATCGTGTGTTGGGCATGGCCGGGCAATGAAGCTATCGGCTGCGGGTCCCGCAACCCTTCACGCACGAAAAGCGGTGCGATCAGGTCTTCAACCCGTAGCTGCGTTTCGGCCACGAGTCGCCGTAAGGCCGGGGTGCGGCGCAGTCGGCGCAAACGGCGTTGAGGAAATGGCACCCTGTCAGGCTAACCCAATTGGTTGAGGCACGCAGCGGCGGGTTCGGGTTTAGAACATTCGGCCTTCGATCCGGCTAGCAGCGAGCCACATCCCCATGTCGTAGATCGTTTGTGACATTGCTTGGCCGATAAGATCGAGTTTGCGGACTTGCTCAATGCGCACTGACGCTTGGTCGAGTTCTCGTTTCGGTAGCAGTTCTCTGAATAGTCCGCAAGCGTCCGCTAGGCAGATGATTACCACATCACGTGGGTCGGGGATTTCGTCGCTGAACAGCACACCCATAATCCGCAGTTTCACTTCCCGTTCGACTTTGCCATCAACGATCGGGTAGCGGCGAGATTTGAACACCCACAGGAACCGGTCGTCTTGGCGTTCGAGAATGCCCTTCTCGACTAGTCGCCTCAGCACTTCTTCACGGATACCGGCACCGTGTTGGGCTTCTTGTTCGACCCAGTAGCGAGCATCATTTTCGCCTTGCGGTTCGGCTGCGACACGCGCCAGTGTGGGGTCTAGCAGGCTGTCGCCGGTCGGTGTGTCGTCTAGCAACACTAGCCTTTCTGGGTCTGTGTCTAGGCGATATTCCATCGCTAAGTCCATCAGCACGGCTCCAGCAAGGATTCTGTCTAACAACCAATTAGGCACGTGAACGAACTTCCCGTCATCGTCACGCAACAACAACAACACAAGTTCTTCAGCGAATCTCAACATTTTCTTCGGTTCCCCCCATGTATTCGCGGTTTCGAGCGCGCAGCGCATCACAGCGTTTAAGCTCTTGTGGCTGAGCATTAGGTATCTTATCGTCTTGTTGGGGCAGCGTGGGTGCGGATCGTAACTATTGCTTCATCGGTGCTGTTGATGGCGCTCGGTTCGCTTTGAGAGTGCGCGGATTGAACATCTTCGGTGCGCGGAACGCTGTCGTGTCCTGCTCTTGTTGGCTGCGCTCACGGGCCGCTCTGGCCACGGCTTCGTTCGGTCGCGGCGGTGCGCGAGGTCAACCCGCGCACGCTCTTAGGTTGAAATTGCGGATGCGAGTTCGGCCTTGTGGTTTTAGCTAGTTTCTGGTGTTCTTAGGTTTGCTAGCAATGCGTTGCCTCCCGCTTTGTCAAGCAGGTGGCGGGCCACGTTTCGTCCTAGCGCTGCCGGGTCTACAGCCTTACCTACGCTTTGGTGACGCAACAGTGTTTGGCCATCTAATGAGGCCAGTGTCGCCAACATTTCAATTTCGTGGCCAGGGTTGGTGTCATCAAATACCGCTATTGCACCTGCGGGCAGCGTGCAGTCACCGCCTAGTTCGGCTAAGAATGCTCTTTCGGCATCTACCGTGACACGGGCAACGGGGTCTTCTATCGTCTTCAAAGCGGTTCGGGTTGCTGAGTCTTCAGCGCGGCATTCCACAGCTATCGCGCCTTGGGCAACCTGGGGAACCATTAGTTGATGGTCGAGCGGTTCAACTATCTCAGGTTTTAGTTCGAGGCGTTGAATGGCTGCTACTGCCATCACGATTGCGTGATAATTCTCGGCTTTTCGTAGCCGGGTGGTGATGTTGCCTCGCAACTCAAAAAATTCTAGGTCTGGTCGGTGCCAAGCCAACTGGGCTCGCCGTCTCGCTGAACCGGTTGCGATGCGTGCTTGGTGCGGTAGGTCTCTGAGCTGGGTGCCAACGAGAGCGTCACGTGTATCGCCGCGTGGCGTTATTGCGGCTATGCATAAGCCTTCGGGTGTGCTGGACGGCAGGTCTTTAGCCGAATGCACGGCCAGGTCGGCTCGGCCGTCAAGTACCGCATGTTGCACTTCTTTTGCGAAAACTCCTTTACCGCCCATGGTGTGTATGGGTGCGTTTTGTTGCTGGTCACCTTGGGTTGACACATGCAGTTCGTGAAGACGATCCACCACGCCTGCAGCGCTAAGCAAAGACCCGACATAACGGGTTTGCCACAAGGCCAAAGGGCTATTGCGCGTTGCCGCCCACATCAAGCGTGCTCAGCAATATTCATCAGCGCACTTTTTGCAGCCAACGCGAGAAGTCTCCAAAGTTGAGCACCCCCAGCAGGCGTTCAACCTTACTCTCTTGACAATGCAACCAATCTAACGCGCCATCTTTGTACCCTCCGCCTTCAATGACGATGACCGTTGGGAGCTTGTCTTGTTTGATGCATTCAACCTCGTATGGAAATTTTTCATCGACACTGCCTGGTGATTGTTGCCACTTAATTTGAATTATTAGCCCTTCTGGATATTTATCGCAACGAAGGACGAGATCGACGCGACGTTTGGTTCCATATATGCTTTGCCCTATGTCTACTTGCGCCGCATATATTCGTTGACCCGGTAGACGCCCGTAATCCAGTATCTCTTTACGGTCCACTTCCTCAAATTCTGCTGCGTGTATTTGTCCGATCACGAATTGTTCAGCGTTGTTTCCGGTGGCGTTTGGTTTGGCGTTCACGGCCTTAGTATCGCTAGCATTTCAACTACAGACTGTCGTTCGTCACCATTTCTGCTGATGAGGCGATTTGCTTGAAGATATTTTACTTCAAAATCCCGGTAAAGCTCAATCGTGAATTCGGTAAGTGAGTTGCTCACAATGACGGTTGCCCCGGCATCGCGCCAAGTTAGGCAAGCATCACGTAAACGCACCTGGTCGACATCCGTAAAGCCAGTGCCAGTGTACGAAGTGAAAGTGCGATGGTACGGCGGGTCGCAGTACACAACATCATTTCCAGTCGGTGTCACCTGCGAAAAATCGCCAACCCTCAAATCCGCTTGTGCAAACAATGCAGCTGCTACACGGAAATTGTCGGGATCGAAAGAAAATGGCCTATGACCGTACGGAACATTGAATTCGCCTTTGCGGTTTTCGCGGTAAAGACCATTGAAGCCAACGCGGTTCATGTAAATGAACGCCGCTGCTTGCCCAATCTCATCGAGGCCATTGTTGTATTCTTTGCGCACTTGATAGTAGAACTCTTCGGAATGTTGTCGAGCGAGATCGGCTAAGCGTTGAACAACCCTTTCAACGTTTATAGATAGCGCAACATATGTTTGGATTAATCGGCTGTTGGTGTCGCTGATAATAGAAGAAGCCGAAACATCGTTTGCTACTGCCAAAAAAATCGCCGCGCCGCCAGCGAATGGCTCCCAATAGTTGTGGATCGGCGGTTCAGGGAATTGTTCAAGGATTTGGTTGACGAGGCGCCGCTTCCCGCCCGGCCATTTCACTACCGGTTTAGCTTGCAGGCGAGATCCATAGATGGTGTCAACAATGGTGGGCATAGGATTTCCTCTCACATTCGAGTTTATGGTAACGATGCGGCCGAATCAATGACCGGGCCGCGATTGGTCCGTCCCGCAAGTAAAGAGCGGGGGTGTGACAGTGCGGCTCGTGTTGATACCCAGATCAGCATAAGCGCCCCGAAGCGTTCGTTTGAAATTCGACTATCGCCTTTACTAGACCGTTGATGGTGTGTGGCTCGGCTACTACATCTACGGTTAGCCCCAACTCACTAGCCGTTTTGGCGGTTGCCGGGCCGATAGCCGCGATGGCCGGGGGCAAGTTGGCAACACCTACCGCCGAGTGCAGGTTCGTGACTGTTGACGATGCGGTGAACGCCACGATATCACTTCGGCGGCAGGCACGAATGTTACTTTCCTCAACAGGAACACGCAGGGTTTGGTAGGCAGCCACATCATGGACGATCCAGCCCTTTGCTCTCAAACCTTCGGGGAGCACCCTGCGGGCTTCCGCAGCGCGGGCCAACAGCACCTTTGCGTCGGGCTGGTTTGGAGACGGAAACGCCTCAAGCAAACCTTCAGCGATAGACGCATCGGGGATTAGATCAACCCTGATACCCAAATCTTCGGTACAACTCTTGGTGCCCGGGCCGATAACCGCAACCGCCACATCGTCAGCTAATGGAACCACCCGAAGCGCTTCAGCAACCTTGCTCGCACCGTTTGGGCTAGTAATCACGAGCCAGTCGCCGGTGCCTAAACTCTTTAGGTGTTGTCTTAGGCACACGCCTTTGTCTTCGGGGTCAACGACTTTGATGACTGGCACAACCACAGTTTCGGCACCGTGTTCTGCTAACGCATCAACTAGACCACCGGCTTGATCTTGAGCCCGCGTGACCACTACCCGCACACCCTCAAGAGCACGCCTGCCAGCGTGGTTGACTGAGGTTGGTGCAGACATTATTTTCTTGATTTTCTTGTCACACCAAGCTCACGGTTCAAGGTCGTAGAGGTCACGTAAGGATTCGGCTAAACGGTCTCCACGAGCACTCCCAGCGGCATCTTTTAGATGTGTTGACGGGCCATGCAACATCTTGTTGATGATCCGTTTGGTGAGCATTTCGACGGTGTCGAGATGCGCCGTGCTGAGGTCACCCAACTTGGGGGCAACTCGTTCAAGTTCCTTAATCCGCACGTTGTCTGCTTGCTGGCGCAATGCGCTGATTAACGGTGCCACTTCACGAGCTGAGGTAATCGATTGGTAACGCTGCACTTCAGCATCTACGATCGCCGCCGCGTTACCCACCTCGAGATTACGGTTTTCTAAGCCATCGTCAACGAAATCGCCAATGTCGTCCATGTTCAGGAGGGTGACTCCTTCGATCTGGCTCACCGCCGGGTCGACATCTCGGGGAACGGCTACATCAACGATCACTAAGGGTTTGTTGCCACGTACTGAGACTACGGTTGCCACGTCTGTGGCTTGCAGAATAAGGTCTTGAGCTCCTGTGGTTGTGACCAGCACGGAAGCTCGCGTTAGCGCATCTGGAAGTTCGGTGATGTGAATCGCAGTGCCGCCGCAACGTGTCGCCAATTGCTCGGCACGGCTAAAGGATCGGTTTGCAACCACGATTTCGGCGGCTTGGGTTTTGGCCAGAGACTTGACGGTGCCTTCAGCTACTTCACCAGCACCGACCACTAGAACAATGCGCCCAGATATCCCGCCGATGCGCTCGTCCGCAATCGCCACCGCTGCTTGTGCCACAGAAGCTATGCCCCGCCCGATTGCAGTTTCGGTTCGGGCACGTTTGCCTACCGTCAGGGCGTGACGGAATAGGCCGCCGATCACCGACCCGACCGTCTGTTCCTCAACTGCGGTTTCCCAAGCCGTGCGTATCTGGCCGAGTATTTCGTGTTCACCGACCACCGCGGAATCAAGGCCACAAGCAACCGAGAACAGGTGCCGAACCGCTTCGGTATCGTGGTAGGCGTAGAGATGGTCAGCTACGTCTTCGGGTGGCAAGCCAGCGTGTTGGGCTAAGAACTCGCGCACATCTCGGTAGCCACCATGGAAACGTTCAGCGAACGCATAAACCTCGACTCGGTTACAGGTGGATAGCACCACGACCTCGGAGAGATGGTCGGTTTGTGCTAGACCGTGCAGGGCTTTTGGTAGGTCGTCAACCCGCACGGTCATTCGCTCTAATTTGCCGAGCGGGGTTGACCGGTGACTACAACCAATCGCAACAATCGACACAGCCGTGTTCCTCAATTCCAACATTGGAGCGGCACACTGTGCATACCGCCCACATCTCCAGACCCCCATAGTGTAGCATCGGGATACGCCACCCCTCCAAGTGCAACCCCCGAAATCTAATGGCGGTTCGAGTGGAGGCCGTAGAAAAGCTAGCGGGTCGTCCGACTGCGACCGAACCGCGCACCGCTGAATACTCCGACGATAGCGCGAAACGGCTGTTCGGGACCACCCGAGCCTCAGTCGCCGGCGAGCCTGGCCCACATGTTGACTCTTGTCGACCCCCGCCGCATAGCTTTCATAGCACGGCGCCGACCGGCGCGGAAAGTCTGGCCCTGTTGACTCTTGCTGACCCCCGTGGCCAAGCAACCGCCGATCAGTTGCACGGCTCCGGTCCTGTTCGATTAGATCCTGCCGAGCGGCATAACAGGCACCCCCAGCGGGAACCGTTTCGGTCCGCAATCTCCAGTACTGCGGGTGAGCATTCATTCACCAAAACATATTTTAAGATATTTAATGTTGCGTAATGTCATAAACCAGTGATAAGGTGTCAGCATGTGTATTAGATGCGAAGGATACGGCGAAGAGCAGGTCGGGCGGATGCACGATCTGATGATCGATGTGCATCGGTTTGCGATAACCCAGGTGCGAAAACACGGCGAGAACGGCTGGACGTACACGATGGGACTCCGCGAGGGGTTGGACCATCCCGACCTGCTGGTCATACATATGCGGCCGGACGTTCAAGCGGAGTTGGTGTCGAAGTTGGGGAACATGGTGGTGGAAGACGGACGGATCGACCCTGAGGTGTTGGCGCTGTCTGACATCGAACTCGTGCCGGTGGACCCCAGACACTTCCACGATGGGCTGGTCGCTGAGTGGGTCAACCGCTACCGCAGGTTCCCCGAGGAGGGCGACTTCCTGCAGGTCTTGGCGGGTTCAAGCATGCTGTGCGAATGCTGTGATCAGCGAATGCAGCGTCTCGATGAACCGGCGCCGCTGCAGATGCACCGCAAGAACCGACAACAACGCCGGGCCGAACAGCGCAACCGGCACCGGCCGAAGCCACCGAAGGGTCATCACAGGTGAATAGCCACGTTTGACCCGCAACAGGTCAAGCACCACCCCAACAAACCACCAAAACGACACCGCAGGTGAATGGCCACGCCCTGCAAAACTCGGGCGTAGCGGCGAGCTTGAACGTCGAGCCGTTACGCTTGGGGTATGAGTATTGCTGTTGAACCAAGCGACTTGGCCGGTGTAGCGCAACAGCATGGGCCGGCTGCCTACGTGCTGACCACCGGTGCCGACGGCCGACCTAGGGTAATTCATGTAGCGGTCGATGTGGCCGATGACGGCACCATCTCAGCCGTTGTCGGTCGTAGCGCTGCCGCTAATGCGATCGACCGCCCCGATGTCTGCGTGTTGTGGCCTGCAGCCGACGACGGATTCAGCCTGATCGCCGACGGGAAAGCAATCGTGGAAGGCCAACCCGGCCCCGACACACCGATAACCGTGGCCGTCACCTCAGCGGTCAAACATCGGCCCGCCCGCACCTAGACAACAGAGCACCCGCCCTACCGAATTCGGTGTGTCGGTGGCCGACAAACCCTTCCGCAACTAGACCTCGCCACTCCTGAACAAATCGAAATGATTGCACCCGCGCGTAAATGTGGGAGGTAGCGTGTCCACTGGTTGTCGGTGCTAGATGTTCCCCAAGGTCCACTCGGGAAGACCCGACGACAGGTGGGTGGAGACCCACCCGCGCGGCCTTTAGGTGGGAGGTGTCGATGCCGTCGACCGGGTGGTAGTGGGTGGTTCTGGTTGTGGGGTGTCGTTGTTCGGTGTCGGAACTTGTCTGTTGCTTTCGCTGAGTTTGCTCGCCATGCACGAGCCCGGGCGTATTCTGGATAGACGACTGGGTTGCGTCGTCGGCAAGCGGTTGCGCCGATTCTGCGCCGGTTCGAGCATGGCGTGGCCGACCCGACGAGATAGACGGGCGCTGCTCCGATGGGTGGGTTGAGGGGTCATCTGATGAGGCAACCCGGGGTTGATTTGCTGTGTGGGTTGCGTGCTCGTCCGCGTAAAAGGCGGAGCGCTTTTCGTTTGGACGGGTTGAGGGTATATCTGTTGAGTCGGTCGGGCGTTGATCTGCTGGGTGGGTTGAAGGCTCGTTCACCGAAACGTCCAAGGAGTCACCGGGTCCGCTGGTTGACGACCCATGTGACGAGGTCCTCGCCGACTTGTCCGATAAAACGGTCGGGTGCTTATCTGATGGGCGGTTCGGCGGTTTACCTGACGAGTTCGTCGCGGACTCGCCCGACGGGTGGGTTGAGTGTTCATCGGGTGAGATTGTTGGGCGCTTGCCTGATGGGTTGGTTGAGGGTTCATCTGACAAGGTCCTTGCCGACTTATCCGGCGAGGCAGCCGGGTGCTCACCGGATGGGCGGGTTGAGGGTACGTCTGACGGGACTGTCGGACGCTCACCCAACGAGATAGTCGGAGCCTCAACCACCGAAACGGCGGCGGACACACCCGACGGGTTGATTGAGGGTTCATCGCGTGAGATCATTGGGCGCTTGCCTGATGGGTTGGTTGAGGGTTCATCTGACAAGGTCCTTGCCGACCTCCATATTCGACCCTCGGCCAAACACACCACCGACACCACCCCCAAACGCGAAGAGCCCGCAAAACCCACACGCCTATACTACACTCTGTTACAAGCACAGATAGATGACGCCAACCATACAAGGAGATGGGGACATGAAGAAGTTACGCGCAACGTTAATGATGTATGCTTAAGTATGTTCCCCTCAACTTTTAGACATTACTGTACCGCGTTGCTTATTGCTTTGTTTGCCATTGGTTGCAGTGCTGGTGAAGCCCAAGTCGATCGCGCGGAAATGATGTCTGTTATGCGTCAACAAATTCTTGAGGCGCTTCCGACAGCATCACCAACGCAACGAGAGATACTCGCTGATTTTTACGTTACGCCGGGTGAAGCCGACCGAGCCGCAAGCGAGGTTGTTGAATGTGCTAGCGCTCAGGGAGTGACCGTAACGCCCGTCTGGCAAGACGCTGGAATGCAATTCAATATTACCGGCGGAGCAACGTCTGAAATTGCGGCAGCGAACTACGCAATATATGAAAATTATCAGCAAACACTTTTCTGGTTGATCAACAACACTCTCGGTCTTCAAAATGCGTTGTCAAGCGAGGAAGTGGAGCGACGAAATCAACTGGTATTGGATTGTTTAGTGGCTCAGGGTTTTGATGTCGGTTCTTGGCCAGATGTTCAATCCGAACCTGACGCGAGCGTTGAAGCTGAATGTGTTGACTCCGCAATGACCAAACTCGGCAATTCATGATCCAAACGTATCTGTAGGTGCGTCAACTGATTCACAGAATAGGCGAAAAACGTGCGTGCAGCATATTTGTGGTTTGTAGCACGGCACCCCCGTTGCGGAAACACAAAACCTTGACGCAACAAAGCTGGTCACGCTGCCGGGGTCATGTTCATACCAGAAGCGATAGGTCTGCTGACGCGTTTGGTATTTGCGCCGGGGGATGCGGAGCCCCATAATTGTGCGCGCCGAACTCGTGCGGCACGGGAGTCAGCATGGGAGATGGCACAGACCGATCATCGAGACAGGAGGATGACTCAATGGCCGACACTTACGTTCTTATCCACGGGGCATGGCATGACGGGTCGGGGTGGTCCGACGTAGCCCAGCGTATCCGCGCCGAGGGACACACCGTTCACACCCCGACACTGGCTGGCAACGGCCACGGGGACGACATCGACCGC
Source organism: Acidimicrobiia bacterium (assembly GCA_024421095.1). GTDB lineage: Bacteria > Actinomycetota > Acidimicrobiia > Acidimicrobiales > Aldehydirespiratoraceae > VXYK01. The sequence goes on along the minus strand of JAHQYM010000011.1, from coordinate 7,363 downwards.
AGGATCGGCCACGAGGCCGCTTCCGCATCGGCGGTGGCGTACATTGAGCAGAACGAGTTGAGCGACATCGTCCTCGTGGGGCACAGCTACGGCGGCACGATCATCTCCGCGGTCGCCGAGGCGATCGGGGAACGCATCAAGCGCCTCGTCTACTGGAACGCTTTTGTGCTGCTCGACGGCGAGTCGATCGACGATGTCAGCCCACCCCACTACAAGGACATGATGGACGGCAGTGCAGCCGAGCGCGGCGACGGGTCGTGTGTGTTGCCGTTCGTGGTGTGGCGCGAGGTCTTCTGCAACGACATGGACCTCGCGCAAGCCCAGCGAGCCTACGAGCTGACGAGCCCTCACCCCCGCAAGACCCTGTCGGACAAGTTGAGCCTGAAGCGTTTCTGGGATTTGCCCATCGCCAAGTCCTACATCAACTGCACTGAGGACATCGCCATGCCCCACGGCGAGTACGCATGGCACCCACGCTTCAGCGCCCGGCTGGGCTTGGCCCGCATCGTGGCGATGCCCGGCGGACACGAGGCACTGTTCTCGAATCCAGAGCTGCTAGCCACCAAGATCATCGAGGCCGGACGGGACTGAAGCGGGCGCTTCCCCTTCGATCTCAACCCTGTGCTTGAAACCATCAGACACCTACCGATACTGTTGACGCTGCGCCCCGAACGGGAGAAGGATGCCTTTGACCGGCATCGCTTTGAGTGGCACCGCTTTGAGGGCCCGCCGCTCGTGCATCGCGTGGATACGATCCTGACCAGCATCGTGAGTTGGTTGACTCCGCTGTTCGAGCGCTTCTACTGGGATGACGAACTGGGTGCCCGCGGTCATTGCGGGGCCGTGCAACCGGGCAAGGAACCCCCCGAAGCCCCCGCTGGTTGCTTCAAGCTGTGGCACAAGTGAGCACACCCGCCACGGTGGGCGAGGCAACCGGGTTGCGACTGGTCCGTAGCGATCAACCCACCCACCAACAAACCCAAGAACCCGCCACGGCACGCGAGGCAACCGGGTTGCGGCTGGTCTTGGTGGGTTGGGGTGCGATCGCCCGAGCGACAGCCCGGCTGTTGCGTGACCGCGGTGCCCGAGTGGAGATCGTGGCGGTTGCGGTGCGCGACCCGGCGAAGCCCCGCTCGGGCCTTCCGCCGGAGGCGCTGGTGCTTACCCGTCCACAAGAACTCGGTCAGGTTGAAGCGGAGATGGTCGTTGAGGCGGCTGGTCGCCACACCGTCGTCCCGTGGGGCCGGGCCGCTCTTTCAGAGGGCGTTGACTTCGTTGTCACATCGGTCTCTGCCTTCGCGGAACCGGGCGTTCTCGATGACCTCACACAGTTGGCCGTCCGCGCGGGGGCCCAGATCCATGTGCCGCCCGGCGCGCTCGGAGGTGTGGACGCGTTGGCCGCAGCAAGCAAAATCGGCATCGACACGGTCGAACATCACATCATCAAGCCCCCGCTGGCATGGCTGGGCACCCCAGCGGAGGATCTGTGCGACCTGCATGCACTCACCGGAGCCGAAGCGTTCTTCAGCTGTACAGCGCGCGAAGCAGCCTCGCGGTTCCCCGAGAACGCCAACGCGGCCCTCACCACGGCATTGGCCGGCACAGGACCGCAGACGACCCGGGTGACGCTGATCGCGGACCCAAACGCAATGGTCAACCGACACGAGATCCGCGCCGAAGGACAATTCGGTGAACTCTCCGTCGTCCTGCGAAACAAGCCACTCAAAGAGAACCCAAAGTCCTCGGCCCTGACCGCACTCAATCTGGCTCGCTGCATCGAGAACCGCCTCAACCCAGTCGTCATATAACCCAAGACGAGACCCATACCCACGAATCAAACACACAACCGCAGGCCTGAGTGGCGGCTGACCCACAGAGGGCTTGTTTCTGCGGTCGCGTTGCTCGACGACCTCATTGCCCAAGTCGCCCACATTGAGATCACCGAACGACTGGTCCGAATTGCGGGCGACTTGACCGAAGAGCAGCATCTACGCGGCTACGATGCCGTTCGCCTCGCTGCGGCGCGCACAGTTGCCGATGAGGACACAGTCTTCGCCAGCGGCGACCACGATCTCGTCGTCGCCGCCGCTAATCTGGGACTCACCTTGGCGCCTGGCTAGATGAGGGGAGCAACCAAATGATCCCGAGTGTTCTCGCGGGCACCCCCTACGGGGACACGGTGTATGTGTGCGTCTCCTTGGCCGCGCTCTGTTGGGTGCTCTCGTTGCTGACGGACGACTATTCCTGGGTGGACCGCTTGTGGTCGTTGGTCCCGGCGGTGTTATGCGTGATGGTTGCCGCCGATCTGGGTTTCGGTTCTGCACGCGTCAACCTCATGACCGTGCTGGTCACGATTTGGGCGATCCGGCTGACGTCCAACCTGGCGATGAAGGGCGGCTACCGGCTCAGCGGAGAGGACTACCGGTGGGACTATCTCCGCGAACGCTTCGGCCGGTTCTGGTTCCAGCTACTCAACTTCGTGTTCGTCTCTTTCGGTCAGATGGCGATCATCTGGCTGTTCACTTCGCCCATCCATCAAGCGTGGGTTCATTCCGAACGGCCGCTGCGTTGGTTGGACTACCTAGCCACTGCGGTGTTCCTAATGTTCCTTTCACTCGAGAGCACCGCTGACGCGCAGATGTGGCGCTTCCAGCAGACCAAAAAGCGTCGACTCGCCGACGGAATCGAGGTGGAACCTTTCATGGATAGGGGACTGTTTCGATTCTCGCGTCATCCCAACTACTTCTCCGAGATGGGATTGTGGACAGCCTTCTACGCCTTCGCCGTATCCGCGTCGAACGAAATCTGGCATTGGACTGGGCTCGGTTTCCCCCTCCTGATCCTGCTGTTCCAAGGTTCAACAACCCTCACAGAGAAGATCTCCAGCGAGAAGTACCCCACTTACAGAAACTACCAAACCACGGTGCCTCGATTGGTGCCACTCGGCTTTCTACAGAAACCTCGCAAAACCGAACGGCGGAGAGCCTGACCCGTGGACGACAAGCAGAGGACGGCTACCACTGACCTCGCGGCGCTGCGGCGCATCTTCCTTATCGAGGACCAGCCAGCATGGCCGGGCCACGCCAAGTTCTATCGGTGGTTGCGACAGAGCATAGTGTAGACGTGTTGTGTAGGTTTCCAGTTGTGGAGTTTGCGGGGCATGTGGTTGAGGGCGTCTTAGATGAGCGCGAGGTGTATGGGGTTCAAGTTGAGGTTGGTGCCTTTGGGTAGCCATCGTCGCAGCAGCCCGTCGGTTTGTTCGTTGCTGGGTCGCTGCCGAGAAGTAGACCCACCGGTGACCGCACCACGCTAGGGCACACCGGCGCATCCGCTGACCGAATGGCAACAACAGATCCGCGGCGGGCACCAGCGGCACCTCCACCGGTGAGCGCGCCTGCATCACCCAGGGCGGAACCGGGTGCCCGTCGCGCACGCAGAGAGCGTGGACCACCGAGCCGACCTTGGTCGCCGTAGCGGCATCGGTGTCCGCCGGAAGCCCACTGGCGAGCATCCGTTCGCTCGCGATGACGAGAATCCCAAGTCCTCGGCCCTCACGGGACTCAATCTGCTTCGCTGCATCAAGAACCGCCTCAACCCGGTCGCAGAATGACCCAAGAGGAACTGTTGCAGCAGTTCCGACTAGCCACCAGACCCACATCGCCGTGACGGTGGACCATAACCCGCGCACGGTAACAGATCCGCAATCTGCCCCTGCTCAACTGATCGGCCAACACAGCACCCGGCCCGACTCAGACACAGCCCCCAAGCGCCGCCAACCCAACACGACCCCAACCCCGAACCCTTTCCATTCCTCGGCCCGCGCACACACCAGCACCGCGAACACCCGGCCCCAAACCGTCAACCCCACAAACCCATCGGTGGATTCCAGATTTAGCGGCTGTGATATCGGGCACTGTCACACCGCCTCGATACGTTGACCGTTCCGGCTTTCAGCGGCACCCAAGAATGGAGATCCCCATGTCCGTTGTGTCAAATTCCAAATCTGTAGTTCAATCCCGTTCGCGCAAAATTTCGCGCGCTCAGATGGCGGCTGTCGAGTATGCTCAGCTAGCAATGACGGATGTTGTTGACCTGCCACGGATGTTGGGACCCAGCCCCCTTAGCGAAGCTAGGGAGCCAAGGTCCGTGGCGATCGCTGGACGTCCTTTCACGACGGAGGCATCCCGCTGGAGTAGGGGCCTGCTCCAAGCCGAACAGACCGTCTGCGAGGCGCTGGTGGCGCTGGGCGAAGTGTCAACGGTACTTGCTGAGCCGGGTCCGTGCCATAACTCAGCGCTCCTCCTTGGTTCGATCAATCGCGCGAGCCGCAGACTTGTCACTGCATGGGTTTGTGGTGTGCTCCTCGGCTATCTGGATCGTGGGAGTTCGCTGTTAGACGCCGAGCGCTGGTTCACTGGCTCTACCGCAACGGCGGCGATGATGCCCGTAGCAGAGTTGGAGCGAGCACAGGCGCTCCTTGCCGAACTGGTAAGTCGCGAGGGAGTCCTTGAAATGCTTCCGTACGCGCTCGATCCGATACCTCACGAGTACCGACGAAACATCGTGCAGGGTACCGGCAACGGTACTGCACGTGCGACCCGTAAACAGCGGGGGTCTTTCTACACGCCGACTGACGTAGCAGAACACATCGTTTCAACTGCCCTAAGCCAAGCGAGGCTTGGGCCTCACCCACGGGTTCTGGACCCTGCGCTTGGCACAGGGGTCTTTCTGCGGTCAACTTTCAAGGAGCTTCTTGCGCGCGACTACACACCAGACCAGGCAATATCGTGTCTGCATGGTGTCGACATCGATGAGTGCGCGGTCGACATGGCTTCGTTCGTGTTGCTTGTCGACTACGTGCTGGCGTCTCGCCCACCGCTAGGCGAGACCGTGTTCGATCTTTGGTGGCGGATCCGAGGGCAGCTTCTCGCCGCCAACACCCTTGCCGTTCTCGACGGTCTCGGTGGTCAGGGGAACTTGTTCTCGAGAGGCTCGGTGCCGGTTGCGTGGCTGGCGGAGCGCTTCGATGTGATCGTCGGAAATCCCCCGTACTCCCGGCTCGGCGAAGACGCCGACTTCACAGATCTCGCTTTCCGGTTCCGTACGTATGAGTCCGCCAACTGCTCCACCGACATCTACCTGGGTTTCGTCGAACTGTTGTGTAGCCAGTTGCGACCGGAGGGAGCCGGGGCGCTGGTCGTACCAATGTCGATCGGGTACTCGACTACGGAGCCGGTGCGCCGGTTGCGTGAAGCGGCGATTCAATCGAGTGGGCATTGGACTTTCGAGTTCTTTGATCGAACGCCAGACGCTCTCTTCGGAGATGACGTAAAGCAGCGAACAGCCATCGTCACATGGCACGCCACCGAACGGAGACGGCTCGTTACGAGTCCGGTTATGCGATGGACCAGCAGCAATCGCCATGGACTATTTGATCGGATCCCCCGTGTAGAGATGGGCGATCACTCCTTCGTTGACGGAGTTCCCAAAGTTGGTTCGAACACTCAAGCGACCGTGTATCGTGCCCTGAGGCCGAGTTTGAGAACACTCGATTCCCTTCTGGTTGATCGACGACGCGTGTCGGCTGCTGAGGCAGACGGGGACGAATGCTCGCTCTACGTCGCTGGAACGGCGTACAACTGGCTTAACGTCTACAGAACGCCCGCCGCGATCACAGCAAGCGGCGGGAGCCCCACCGCTAGTCCGTTGTCTGAGCTGACGCTGAGGACTCCAGAAGAGGCCGACACTGTGTACGCGGTGCTGTCCAGCCGGCTGCTGTTCTGGCTCTGGAGGGTTGAGCGTGACGCGTTTCATGTACCGATCGGTTGGCTTCAGGATGTACCGATGCTGGGCGAACTGCAATATTCTCCAGCGCTCCCACGGTTAGCGAGAATCGGTCAGTCGCTATGGGACGAAGTCGTCAAGTATCCGGTGATCAGCCTCAACGGCGGGAAAACAACTCTGTCCTATTGCCCACACGCTAGCCCTGACCTGCTCAACTTAGCAGACCGGACTCTCCTTGAAGCGTTTGGGCTTCCGATCAGTTTCGCAGATGAACTCAGAGAGTTCGTCCGCGAACTGACCACTGCGGGACGCAGCGACAACGACTACGGTCTGCAACGAGCGCTTGCATCGTGGAGAGAGGACTAGGCATGGCGAAGGTACCACCAGAGATCAAGGAGAAGAGCCGGGTTTCGAAGGAGGAGTGGCGTGAGTGGACAAAGACGGTTTGGCACGTTGCGAACACATCTGACCCGGATCATCCGGCCGTCTTTCCCGTCGAGATCCCACATCGTCTAATCAAACTCTTCAGTTTTGTCGGCGAGACAGTCCTTGACCCCTTTGGGGGCGTCGGAAACACGGCTCATGCAGCGCTCCCACTCGGCCGGAGTGCGGTTTGTATCGAACAGAACGAGATGTTCGCCAAACGGATCATCGACGACGCGCCGCCGACCGAGGAGGGTGCGACTCTGTCGGTCACAGTTGGCGATAGTCGTGGCATGTCCTCAATGGAGGACAACGGCATCGATTTGATCGTCACCAGCCCTCCTTATTGGAACAAGGCCGATTATGGTGGCAACGGTTCCAATCTCGGGAACGTTGACGGCTACCGGCAGTTCTTTGAGGAGATCGAACCCGTTTGGAGGGAATGCCTTCGCGTTCTGCGGCCAGGCCGCAAACTTTGCCTCGTGACGGCCAACGTGAGCCAGCACACCGACCACGGTCTGTTGACGTTTCCGCTCGCAGCTGACTTCATCGTGACGCTTAGGGGTCTCGGATTCGTTGTTGTCGGCGAGGTCATCTGGTCTAAGGACGGTACCGGCGGCCGGTGGGGGTCATGGGGATCGCAGCGGCCGATCTTCGGAAGCTACCCTTACCCTCCCAACTTCCTGTTCAAGACACTTCACGAGCACATTCTGATATTCGGAAAGCCATCAGATCGTAGGACCCGCGGCCCGAAGGTGCTTCCCTACGACGCGCTAATGGCTAAAGAATCAAGCTAGAACGGGCACGCAGGCCATGCCTGCAAGATGCTGCTTCGTGTGACGATCACCCTACAAACCTGATTCCCGCGTCCCTTGAAAGCTGCCTCGGCTAGCTTCGTCAACTCAGCATGACCCTGGTCCCCTGGCATGAGCAACACGTACAGATGTTGCACCGAGTAGTTGGCTTCTCGTCGAAAGACCACTACTGGACGGCCTTCGGACGGGTATTTGGCGTCCCTGGCCGCACCAAGTTCGATTTTGTAGTTCATGTTGCTTTGCGAGGAGTAGACGACTTGGGGCTCTTCTACAGTCGTGCTGTTGAATTCCCGCAGGAAGACTTGGTCGCCGGCCTGGACCTTGAAGTACTTGTGAATGAT
>JAHQYM010000128.1 GCA_024421095.1 Acidimicrobiia bacterium | reverse complement strand
CAGTGAGCGGATGCATCGCCTTGCGCAGGGCTCGGCCTGCGAGAAGGTTGGTGCCTGCGGACTTGAGCTTACGGGCGCTCGATCCCAGCAGCGCAAACCGGACACCCCGGTCGGCGATCTGGCGATGTACCTCGTTCAGCAGGCTCGGAAGTCGCTGCACCTCGTCGACGACGATCCACTCGCCGGCCGCCGTCGACCACCAGGTCGCCGAGGTAAGCGACCACACTCTGACCAGTGGCGATCCGACGATGCACATTGCGCCAACGCACGGAATTGGCGACCTCCTCGCTCGATCGGTCCGCTCGATAGGCGCCGCTCAGCTCGCGGGCGTGGTCACTGTGCTCACGATCCACCGGTCCCGACCCTCGCTGTGTCGCAACTAGTTGAGCCTGCGCGTAAACGTGGAATGCGGCGCGTTTGAGAATCCTTGTGTTCGTGCGACTTTGTGACCTACCCACCCGAATCGGTGCCAATGGCTCGGTAGAGGGAGTATTGTAAAGTTGTGGCGATGGACTACGACACTGTGTTTGCTAAGGTCATTGCGAAACAATGGAACGCGCTTGCAGTTGAGGAGCAGCGGCAAGCAAACACGAAACCAAATCGACAAGGAAGGCTAGCACCTGACGACCCGGATTCCTTTGCGTTGGTGGACTCCTACAATTATCAGAGAGGCCACATTGATGTCTTTGAGGAGGTGTACAAACAAGCAAACCATTATCCGCCGAAAAAGTACGAGCGTCTCATAGTCGTGGACATTGGTGCTGGCGCCGCAACCGTGGCCGTTGCACTGCACGAAGCCCTCAGTCGCACCAAATGCAAACGCATCGACTACTTGGCCTTCGACCCGCACCCAATGATGCAAAAGCTCGGCAAACAAGTGCTTAAGCATCTTGATGCTGGATTCAGAACGGCGACTTACATCGAATCATTGGACGAAGTCGGTTTCACTCGCGCGGCTCGGGTTCTGTTCACCTTTAGCTATGTGGCTCACCAAGAAACTGTCACACCATCCGACATCAATGAATGGGCCTCGCTCATCAAGCGAGCGGTCTGTGACACGGACCGGGCGGTCGAATTGATGTACACCACAGCGGCGAAACTCAAAGGGCGCGGTGCTCATCTCGATCTCTATCGAAAACTAAGCAGAGCCAAGGTAATACGGAAATGCCACTCTGTTAGCGTTGAAGTCCAGAGGCGATTCCCAAACTCTGTCGACAGCAAACGTAAGGAAACTTGGCGAAAATCAACTGAACATTGGCAAGTAGAAGCAGGGCACTGGATCTTAAGCAAATGAACTCCGACGAACTATTCCCAGAACCTCCCGAAGGATTTGAGTATCACCGCGACTTCTTGACTGAACCCGAAGAGAAAGAACTGCTCACACATATCAACCATCCCGATGCTAAGTGGCTCGACGACCTCTCCCGGCGGGTGATGCACTTCGGCTACAAGTACGACTATACCTCCCGCATGCTTGACGAATCCGCCCTCATTGGGCCACTCCCCGAATGGTTGCAGCAACTAGCTCAAAGGGTGCGCGAAACCGCATCCGAGAAAGCACAACAACGTCTTGTGCCCGACCAGCCGTTTGACCAAGCAATCATCAACGAATACAATCCCGGGCAAGGAATCGCGGCCCATATCGACAGGGACTGTTTCGGCCCCATCATCGCCACCGTCAGCTTAAGATCGGCGATCAACATGGACTTCTACCAGAAGTCAACCGACAAGTCCGCCGACAAATCGACCGAAAAATCACATATACAACGCGTCGAAGAACGCAGCCTTATCGTGCTCCAGGACGCTGCCCGCAACGAATGGTCACACGAGATCAAGAAACGCAAATCCGACCCTTGGCAAGGCCAGAAGATCAAACGCAGCCCACGAATATCAATCACCTTTCGCACGATCGGCCGGTAACACCTCCCACAAAATCGCTGTCGGCGCTGATAGCCGCGCAGGCGATCGCAGACATTCCCGCGTCCACACCCGTCACCGTGAAGGCATACACACCAACCCCAACCACCTCTCGCATCATCCCCTCAACAAGCCCTCCCACAAAATCGCTGTCGGCGCTGATAGCCGCAAAGGCGATCGCAGACGTACCCGCGTCCACACCCGTCACCGTGAAGGCATACACCAACGCCAACCACGAATACCCAACACGTTTTGCACAATCGTCTTACCTGCGCTCCCCCATACCTGAAAGCCAAAGCCCCGAACCCCGAGCACGAGAACAAATCTGTCAATTTTTCCGCCAATGTGTCTGAGGACACAGATGCCAACTGGCTCACCTACGGGTAGTTTTAAGTTGATGACTACCAACAACGAACTGCTCAAACGTTACCGAGCGATCCTGCCGTCATATGTCAACCCTCTGTTTGCCGAACCCATCTCCATTGAAACTGGCAAGGGCAGCTATGTGTGGGATGTGGAAGGCAACCGCTATCTAGACTTCTTTGGTGGGGTGCTCACCACCATGATCGGGCATAGCAACCCCAGCGTAGTTGAAGCGGTGCAAAGCCAAGCCGCCAAAGTCATGCACACGTCCACGCTGTATCTCAGCGAACCAATGATCGAGTTGGCGGAAGAAATCGCCGCCATCTCGGGCGTGCCCGACGCAAGAGTTTTCTTTACCACCTCGGGAAGCGAAGCCAACGACACGGCTATCTTGTTGGCCACGAGTTACCGCAAATCCAACCAGGTGCTAGCGATGCGCAACAGCTATCATGGCCGCTCCTTCACCGCTCAAGCGATCACCGCACACTCTTCTTGGTCGTCAACGAGCTTGTCTGGCCTGTCGGTCAACTTTGTGCAAGGTGCATACCGTTTGCGCAGCCCCTTTAACCACATGAATGACGATGACTTCACCAACGCCTGCGTGGAAGACCTCGTGCAAGTGATCGACATGATGACCGCCGGCGATGTTGCCTGCTTGATTGCCGAACCGATACAGGGTGTTGGTGGTTTTGCAACCCCACCCGATGGCTTCTTCGGCGAGTTTCAAAAAGTGCTGTCCAACCATCAAATTCTGCTCTGCGTAGATGAAGTTCAGACTGGTTGGGGGCGCACCGGCGAGCACTTTTGGGGTTACCAAGCGCATAATGTGGTGCCCGATATGTTGACCTTCGCTAAAGGTGTTGGCAACGGGGCAACGCTTGCTGGGATAGTCGCTCGAGCGGAAATAATGGACACCATCAGCGTCCTCTCCTTTAGCACTTTTGGGGGCAACCCGTTGTCGTCAGCTGCGGGGCTGGCCACATTGCGTTACGTGGTCGACAATGACCTGCAAGGCAACGCTCTAGCACGAGGTCAACAACTCAGTGAAGCCCTCGCACCGATTGTTGACAACACAGAGTGGATTGCTGAATTGCGCGGCAAGGGTCTGATGCAAGCCATCGAAATCGTGCATCCCGGCACGCTGGAGCCCGATACACAACGCACCAACGCAGTGTTGGAGGGTTGCAAAAGGCACGGTTTGCTTGTCGGCAAAGGCGGACTGTACGGCAACGTCATACGCATAACCCCGATGCTTAACGTGAGCGTTGCCGAAATGGCGGAAGGTATCTACGCCCTCACCGAGACCATTAAAGAAATCGAATAGTCAGAGACACACGAACCGCAGAGCCACATTATCCGCCGGGACACATTATCCGCCGAAACACACTAACCGCAGAGACACACTATCCGCAGTTATCCACAGACAGGACTAACAAAGACATGAAACAAATACCGCATCTTATTGACAACGACTTCGTGGCTGGTACATCGGGGCGAACCACACCCGTGTACAACCCGGCCACGGGCCAACAAACCGCACAACTCGCTTTGGCTTCAATCGCCGAAGTAGACAAAGCGGTGGCATCGGCCAAAGCCGCATACGCGCAGTGGAGCGAAGTCAGCATCGCCCGCCGCACCAAACTGATGTTCAGCTTCCGTAACCTCGTGGTGGACAACGCCACTGAAATCGCAGCACGCCTAACCGCCGAACACGGCAAAGTAACCTCAGACGCGGCAGGGGAAGTGGCACGTGCCATTGAAAATATCGAGTTTGCTTGCGGCCTCGCCGAGCACCTAAAAGGGAGCCACAACGAACACGCTTCAACTGGTGTTGATGTCTACACTGTGCGCCGCCCGCTTGGTGTGGTGGCCGGCGTTACCCCATTCAACTTCCCGGCAATGGTGCCGATGTGGATGGTGCCGAACGCCGTTGCTTGCGGTAACACTTTCGTTTTGAAACCGTCGGAGCGTGACCCGTCTGCTCCACTGTTTATAGCAGAGTTATTTTGCGAAGCCGGCTTCCCTCCTGGCGTGCTCAATGTCGTGCAGGGTGACAAGATAGCCGTAGACCGTCTGCTCAACCACCCTGATGTGGAGGCGTTGAGTTTCGTGGGATCGACCCCGATTGCCAAATACGTCTATGAGACTGGAAGTGCCAACCATAAGAGGGTGCAGGCGCTCGGTGGTGCCAAGAACCATATGGTCGTGTTGCCCGATGCCGACATTGACTTGTCGGCGGATTCTGCGGTGTCTGCTGCCTACGGTTCCGCTGGGGAACGCTGCATGGCGATCTCAGTGGTGGTGGCTGTGGGCGATGTTGCCGACCCACTCGTTGATGCCATTAAGGTGCGGATGGAAAAACTAACCATCGGAGACGGCACCGACTCCGCCTCGGAGATGGGGCCACTGATTACCCGTGAACACCGAGACCGCGTGGCTAGCTACATTGAAGCGGGTGCCGCTGCTGGCGCAAGGGTCATCGTTGATGGCCGTGAAGCTCAGATCAACAATGATGGTTTCTTTCTGGGTGTGAGTTTGCTAGACGATGTGACACCCGACATGAGCGTGTATCAAGACGAGATTTTTGGGCCGGTGCTGAGCGTGGTGCGGGTTGACACCTATCACGAAGCTGCAAAGTTGATTGCCGACAATCAGTGGGGTAACGGTGCTGCGATCTTCACTCGAGATGGTGGCGCGGCACGCCAATTCCAACAAGATGCCGATGCCGGAATGGTTGGAATCAACGTGCCTATCCCCGTGCCTGTGGGCTATCACTCATTTGGTGGCTGGAAAGATTCAGCGTTCGGTGATACCACCATCTACGGCCCCGAGGGTATCCACTTCTATACCCGACCTAAAGTTCTCACTACGCGCTGGCCGGACCCGGCAGGAAGTTCAGTAAACCTAGGGTTCCCCACCAACAACTAACCCCACTCTCGTTGGGGGGCCGCCGGCCTTAAAGCGCTCGGCGCGGGTTTAGCCGTTCCCCACCAATAACCAACCCCACTCTCATTGGGGGAACAAAGCGCGAGAGCAGGTTCCTACGTCTGTCTGTGAACCATCCCAGAACTGCACTCGAGATTCTGGGATCTACCCCCGAAGTGGGTTCATCAAGGACGACCAGTTTCAGACTTCCGCAAAGTGCAGACGCTACAATCACCCTACGCTCTCCCTGAAGCTGAATACCGATTTGACGAGCAATCTCTTTGCGCTCTTGAGGTTGTGACTTCGCTAGCCGGCGACAGCCGGGTTCCTTAGCCGTTATTCGTCATTGGGAGAAACTAGAGTTGTTGCAGGGCTTTCGTGATGTTGACCACTGCTTCACGGCCATCACCATAAAGCATCAAAGCATTATCCGCAGCGAACAGCGGATTAGGAATACCTGCGAAACCAGGGCTAAGGCTGCGTTTAATTACAACCACCACACCACTTTTGTCCACATCAAGGATCGGCATGCCCGCAATCGGACTCGTCGGATCGGTGCGAGCCATTGGATTGACCACATCATTGGCACCAATCACAATCGTCACATCGGTCTGATCGAACGTAGGGTTAATGTCGTCCATCTCCACAAGCCGTTCGTAACTGATTTCCGCTTCAGCTAACAGCACGTTCATATGGCCGGGCATACGCCCCGCAACTGGATGGATACCAAACAACACCTCCACCCCACGATCTTCAAGACGTCTTGTCAGATCACGAACCGCGTGCTGCGCTTGAGCCACCGCTAGCCCGTAACCAGGCACAATCACCACCCGTTCAGCCGACTCAAGCAACATCGAAACATCGTCAGCGGAGGTAGCACGCACCTTGCCGGCATACACATCGTCGGCATCATGGCCACCCGCCCCGGCGGTAGGCGCACGACTGAAAATCACCGCTAACAAAGTACGGTTCATTGCCACACACATAATCTGTGTCAAAATAAGCCCGCTCGCCCCCACAAGCGAACCCGCAATAATCAGCAACGAGTTTTCAAGCACGAAACCCGCCGCCACTGCCGCAGTACCCGACAACGAATTCAACAACGCAATCACAACCGGCATATCCGCGCCACCAATTGGCACAACCACCAACACACCGAGTATCGCCCCTAACCCAACCAACAGCCACAACCACCAAGGCGTGCTCACATCCACCACCATCAACACCCCAAACACCACCGCCGCTGCCGCAGCAAGCGTAGTCACGAAATGCATTTGTGCAAAACCCGACCAACGCAAAACCTCACGAAGTTTCGCAAAGGCGATAAGGCTGCCGGTAAAGGTGACCGCACCAATCAACGATGCCAAGGTCGCCGCTGCCGAAAGCCTTACCGTGTCTTCTGCAAGATCGGCGGCTTGTGTGTAGGAAGCAGCCGCTACCAACACCGAAGCGCCCCCAC
>JAHQYM010000127.1 GCA_024421095.1 Acidimicrobiia bacterium | reverse complement strand
TGCAAGAACTGCACAATTGGACCAATCCCAAACTGGGCTGAGTTCTTTCAACCGCTGCAATTCGGCCACCGCCGTTTGCGCCTGAGAAATGTAAGTTCCTTTGACATGCAAGATTTGCACCCGTCCTCGACTTACCGGGTCTAGTTGAGTCCAGACACCGCCGCAACTGTCCTTTTGCCTTTGCTTTTCGATGCGAATCTTGTGGTTTTCCTTCATGCGGTTTTGTGCTGGCTCAATAACCGCATTGGCAGCCGCAATAATGTGGCCGGTGGATCGATAGTTGTTGATCAGGTACGCAGGTTGGGCCTTGTAGTCCTGTTCGAAACTGCGTATGAACTTCACCGAGGAACCTTTGAAGGAATAGATGTTCTGGTCGTCATCGCCGACCGCAAATAACGTGAGTTTGGAGTCGTCGTCTGCCAATGTCCGGCCGGTTAGTGCGGCAATTAGGTCGTATTCCTCTTGACCGACATCTTGATACTCGTCAACCAGGATCCAGCGGAATCCTGCTAGTAACCTTGCCCGTGATTCCTCGGCATCATCGGCATCTAATCCGTCGCCTCGCAATAACGCGGTTGCCTCCTTAAGAATCGCTCGGAAATCATCACTCTTTGGATTGTCGACGCGCGCTGAGAAACTTGAGCCCACGAGCCGCATGGCCAGCGCGTGATAAGTGAGCACCATGACCCGGCGGGAATCGTCGCCAACTAACGCTGCTAACCGACTCCGAATTTCGACCGCGGCGTGTCGGTTGAAGGCTAAAGCCAGAATGCCACGAGGGTTCTCACGTTTGACTCTGAGCAGATAGGCGATTCGGTGTACTAGTACCCTCGTTTTGCCCGAACCCGGTCCAGCTAGGACTAAGAGATTAGCGTTCTCGCGGTTGTCGGTAACGAGCCTACGTTGCGATGGATTGTTCAGTTCTTCGACAATGCGTCGCCACGACTCGGGTGTAGTCTGTCGTAAGAGTTCGGGGTCGCTGCGTGGTAACCAACGGCGCAAGAACTCGGTTTCTCCGAGGGTAAAATACTCGATAGTTAGGTGCAGGGCATCAGCCATGTTGGAGAGTCCTCGTTGTGCATATTCGGCCATCACATGAATCTGGCGTATCGTCTCGTCGTAGTGGATCTGTAGTGGTTGGAAGTCGGATTGCCAGTAGCCGCGTTTCTCGGGAGACATGTGAATGGTCATTGCGGGGCGAAAGACAGTTAATCCTTTGTTGAGTCTGATGGCTTCTTGTTCGTGCAACCACACCAGCGCGCGGTCCACCAAACGGCGGGCGTTAGTTGTCTCGCGAGCGAGTGTCAAGTCGCGCGCCACTGCGTCGTTTAGTTTCCCCATCGTGGTTTCCACCAGCAGATCTTTGCCACGTTTGCCTTTTGGTGCGTGCGTCAACAAATCATCAAGTAGCCGGTATGCAGCGGCTCGCCGTCTTTTGGCTCTTCCGACGATTGAACTCCACTCGTGGTTCAACGTGATCAAATACGTGTCAGCGCCCTGTTGTCGCATGGTGATGCTGCCTGCGCCGATGCTTTCACCTCGGCCGTCGCTAGCAATGCCTTGCAGCAGGCGGACGATGTGTTCGGTGCGGACGTGCTTTGAGCCAGCATCTTTTACTTTCTGGCTTGCAACACTCAAATGCAATGGTGCTGTGTCGCCAACTTGCATATCCGGGGCTATCTCCTGCATATGCTGCAACAGCGTTTCTTCCGCGTTCGCTGCTTCATCAAGCCTCCGTTTTGAGTGGTCGACAACCCCAACATGAACAAAAGCGGTTAGCGCGGTGTCATTGGTGGCTATACCGCACTGCTCCAAGTCCTGCAGCGCCCCTCTCACCTGATCGGGGTTGAGCCCCAGGTTGTCCATGACCATGTCTGTGGAGATGCCCTGGTCGGGGTCAGCATCAATCAACATTTTCACGATTGGCAGCAATCGCTGAGAGGTGGTGTGGCCGACAGTTCTCTTCTGGAGTTTTCTGCTTGCTTCCTCAACTGAGTTGACCCGTAAACATGACGGAAAAATACGTACGCGGTTCTCTTCACGCCTAAGAAGTTCTGCCTCCTCAAGCCAGGCCAGAGCTGTTCGACCTCGAGTGTCGTCAGTCGCCGATTCCCGTTCAAACTCTTTCATTTCATCGTGAATTAGGATTTCACCAACGGTCGCCACGATTTCGTTGCCGTCGTTGCGTTTACTCAAACGACGCAGAGCTTTCAGCATCCCGTAAATTTCTCGCCTCTTAAGTTGCGACCTCGCCGACATACCGAATTGTCGTTCCACGTCGTCTTGGGTATACAGCAATACGCATTGTGCTTGTTGCTGGTCTCGACCAGCTCTCCCTGCTTCTTGCAGATAGTTCTCAAGCGACGACGGGATATCGGCGTGAACAACTAAACGCACGTCGGGTTTGTCGATTCCCATACCAAAAGCATTGGTGGCCGCTATCGCTTTCAAGTCACCATCAATGAAACTGCGCTGGATGGTTTTCTTGTCTTCTGGCTGTAAACCCGCGTGGAAGCGGTCGGCGGCGAAACCCTGTGTGTGCAAGAATTCGGCCACCTCTTCGGTTCGATTGCGAGTGGCACAGTAAACGATCGCGCCGCCGTCGTTTCCCGTTGGAAGGTGCTCGCGCAATATCATGTGAATGTCGTGGAGTTTCGTGGCGGCAGTTGTCGGTGTGACCATAAAGTCAAGATTGGTACGTTCGCTACCACCGTCAAATGTCCGCATTTCGATATCTAGCGTTTTCGCGAAGTACTCAACAATTTCCTCTTTGACGCCAGGTTTGGCTGTAGCTGTCAAACACAACACTGGTGGTGTTACACCGGCTTCGGCACGTCTACCGATGTAACGCCCGACGTAACGGTAGTCGGGGCGAAAGTCGTGGCCCCATTTTGAAAGGCAATGGGCTTCGTCGAGTACCCAAGAGCCAATCTCGCGTTGTTCCAACGCGGTGCGGAATGAAACGCTGCGCAGTTGCTCAGGTGAGATCAGAACTATTGCGGTATCTCCGAGTCTGAGTTTCTCCAAGGCCACGCGGCGTTCCGGTTGAGTCAGCATTGAGTTGATCGTGACACAAGATGTAATATTGTGTCGTTCCAGGCTTGTAACTTGGTCCGCCATCAACGCCACCAAGGGTGACACAACCACCGTCACCGACCCCGTCTTGTCGTATCTTGATAGAGCAGGCAGTTGATAACACACAGACTTGCCAGTACCCGTCGGCAATATTCCCAACACGTTCTCACCGTCCATCGCGGCATCGACGATGGCTTGCTGCAACGGGTACCCGTTTGCGTCACTCGGTTTTGGTCTGAAGTTGTCGAAACCGAAAAAACGCGTCAATTCTCGGCACGGATTGTGGCGTTCCATGCACCAACCGCAATCCCGATCAGCGCATCGTTGGTCTCGCAAACGACGAACCAAATCTCCTGCTTCAGGAAATTGATGGCGTACCCACGGCGGCATCACCGAATTGCCGCCCGAAACCGAAAGCCACGCTAATGCATATGCAAGTGGCCAGCCCTGGTCGGCAACGTTTCGGATCGCCTCGTCAGCGTGAGTGCGGCAAGTAACCCCGCGGAATAGCCGCAGGATCGCCTGGTGCGCTTCGGCATCAGATGGCCGCGACAATCTCCGCAAATGTTTGAACACTAGGTCGAAGCCGTTTCCTGGGGTGGCACTTGTTAGCCAATGCCACGCGGTTAGCAAGTCGGGGGACGCTTTAGCAAGACTCTCTTGTTGGTCTACAAAAAGCTGAAAGGCGATTTGTGCATCGTGTTCTGGATCGTTCTTGCGGTCAGTGATGAGCTGACCATCTTGATAGTGCTTTACCAGTCGGTGATATGGGTTACGCGGAAAAGCTAACGGGTTGAGCCAAAGCGTGTCAACCACAGGCATCCGCAGCAATCGCAACGTTGGATTGGTCGCCCGCAAGTGCGCTTGGTCAAAATTGATGTAGTTGTGACCCAAAAGGAACTTTGCGCCGTTGGCGAGAGCATCAAGATCAGCTAAAGCTTGTTGCAAGCCGCGACCATTATCTGGGTAAACGACAGTCTCCTTAGTATCGCAACGCACGCCTGCAAAAGCGTGAATGCGTTCCGTTTTCTTTGATACTTCAAGGTCAACTGAAATGCATTGTGACAAAGCCTGCGGACGAGAGACAGATTTAGTTCCGCTCGTTTGCTCAGTGGTGATCACGGGCAAAAGTATAGACGCGTGAGTTTTGGCGAGGTCGCAGGAAGGCGACGCGATTATTGCGGAGTTCGTGCGCCGTCGCGTTAGTTGGACGCAAACTGGTTACATTCGCTTTCATGTTCTCGCCCTTTGATCTTCGTGGCCGGTGGACCCCCGACGATCGCCAAATCCTACGGCTTGCGGTTCCGGCGTTGGCAGCCCTGATTGCCGAACCGCTCTACATTCTGGCAGACACCGCCGTAGTTGGCCGCCTCGGGACACCGCAACTCGGTGGCCTCGCTGTGGCTTCGTCGCTTTTGCTCATCGGGTACTCGGTTTTTATTTTCTTGGCCTACGGCACCACCGCAACCGTGGCGAGACTGCTTGGGGCGAAACAATTACGCCGCGCCGCACACCTCGCCGTGCAAAGCCTCTGGCTCGCGACGCTCATCGGCATCGTCTTGGCGGGTCTCGGTTGGGTGTTCCGCGGGGACCTTATCTCGTTGATCGGTGGTGAAGGCGATGTTGGTGGCCATGCAGAGGTCTACTTCCGAATTTCACTACTCGGTGTGCCGGCCATGCTCATCACCCTCGCCGGGGTCGGGTACCTGCGAGGTCTGCAGGACACGAAACGGCCTCTCTATGTGGCTCTCGGCACGGCGATCCTTAACCTAGTGATTGAACTCGTGCTGATCTTTGGCTTCAACCAAGGAATCGGAGCATCGGCTCTGTCTACGGTTATCGCTCAATGGATTGGTGCGGCAGTGTTCGTTACTTGGATCCGCAACGCTGTGAAAGCGCACGGGGTTGATCTGCGACCCGACGTGGCAGTCATAAACTCAGTCGCTCGTGATGGACTTGACCTGTTCATCCGCACCGCAGCCTTACGTGGCAGCCTCACCATCACCCTTGCTGTGGCCGCGCGGATCGGCACCGAAGACCTTGCCGCTCATCAAATCGCTTTTGAAATCTGGAGTCTGCTAGCGCTTACCCTTGATTCGGTTGCCATTGCTGCCCAAGCCCTGATCGGCATGACTTTGGGCAGTGGCGACGCAACCCGGGCACGAGACTTGGGGCGAAGAATGATCGGATGGGGATTGTGGTGCGGTGTCTGCCTCGGTGTGATCGTCGGGCTGCTGTCGCCGGTGTTGGGCCACGTTTTTAGCGAAGATGCGGCCGTGGTGGGTCTCACTGCCTTCCTGTTGATCCATGTGGCGGTGCAACAACCGGTGGCGGGTGTGGTCTTCGCGCTTGACGGCATCCTCATCGGTGCTGGCAACCTTCGTTTCCTAGCAGTCACCATGTGGATCGCCGCGGCAGTGCTAATCGCTGGCGGGCTCGTGGTGCTGGCGACCGGCGCGGGCATCGGCTGGCTCTGGTTTTGCTTGGAGGCCTGGCTAATCTCGCGTGCGATCATGCTCGTGGCCCGGTTCCGCACCCCCAAATGGCAGGTAACGGGAGCACACCGCTAAACCTTCAAGCTACTTGGGCCTAGGTGGCTGGCGTTCAGTTGGCGTTGGTGGTGCCGGCGGTGTTGGTGTTGGTCGTGCCCGGCTCCAGTTTGCGGATGCTGGTGATGGTGGATGAGTTGGCGGTGTCGGTGATGTTGGTGTTGGTCGTGCCCGGCTCCAGTTTGCGAATGACCACATGCAGCTTCTTGGCCCCGGGCCGACGCTTGGACAGTTGCTCGCCGCCGCGTGTCACCACGACCTCGCA
Source organism: Acidimicrobiia bacterium (assembly GCA_024421095.1). Taxonomy (GTDB): domain Bacteria; phylum Actinomycetota; class Acidimicrobiia; order Acidimicrobiales; family Aldehydirespiratoraceae; genus VXYK01. The sequence goes on along the minus strand of JAHQYM010000127.1, from coordinate 918 downwards.
GTTGTTGACTGTACCGCCGTCGTGTGGTGTGTCCCACTGCACCCGGATCCTCCCGGGTCGGGTCTGGCGGAGGTTCAGGCCGGCCACCTTTCGAGGGGTCGTGGCGGCGGTTTGCGCTAGGTGGCTGGTTTGAGTTAGCGGTGGGTGGTGTGGAGGTGCAACTATGGGGGTGTGGCGGCGGTTTGCCCTAGGTGGCTGGTGCGAGATGCCGATTTCGTTCGATACGCAACCTTCTGAACTGGGGTTTTACTTCACCAATTTGGCGATTTTTGTAGAAAAACACCAGCCACCTGGAGACCGCTGAGCAAGTTGTTTAGTTGATCAGGTAGTAGCGGATGATGGTCTGGAGTTGTGGGAGGGTGACCTGGTTGTTCTGGTAGTCGCGCATGGCGGTTAGGAGTTCACTGAGGTCGATCTTGCCGTTGTTGTCGGCATCGTAGGCATTGACTATGTCTGGAGGCCCAGAGTCAGTGTCTGTGTCTGTGTCTGTGTCTGGAGTTCCAGCGTCAACTGTGTCTTGAGGCCGAGAGTCTTTATCTGTGTCTCGAGGCCCAGATTCTGTGTCTGTGTCTGTGTCTGGTTGGCTGGGCACTTCCTGAGTCGGAGATACAGGTTCGGCTGGTGGCCGTGCCGTGGTGGTTGTTTCGGTGATCGGCGAGGCGGCTGTCGGCGCAGATTCGCCCGGCAGTGTCACCGTCACCGTGTAGGTCTTGGTGGTGCCGTCCTCGGCGGTCACCTCCACCGTCAACGTGTTGTCGCCCCCTGTGAGCGGCAGACCTCGGCTCCAGAAACCCGACCGCACCGCCCGCAGTGCCGAACCCGTGCCCGACCGCAGCGTCGCGGCATCGTCTTCGGGGGTTGCGAGCAGCCGCGCCACCGTCGTGCCCCGCGGCGCGGTCACTGCGTAGCGCGTCTGGC
>JAHQYM010000126.1 GCA_024421095.1 Acidimicrobiia bacterium | reverse complement strand
AAGAAGAAGGGTTTCCGTTGCTTGGCCCAGTCGCTCAGGTCGTCCTGACCGGCGAGGAGTTCGTCATAGACCTTGCGAACGCTGAAGACTTTCCCTGCCGCGTGCTCGTTGTCGAGCCAATTCCAGTGGCCCGGACAGAGATCGAAGCCGTAGTGCTCGTTCTTGGCTCTGATGAGGGTGTCCGAGTCGAGCAGGTAGACCGTCACGTCACACCAAGTCGATCAGCCAACTCATGAAACGTTGAGGTCTTCTTGAAACCGAGCAATTGGAACGCGTCGGTGTACGAGGTGTCACCCTCAAGAGTGCTGGCGATGACAGTTTGGGCGAAAACCGTGCCGACACGGGCTGGTTGTGTGTTGTAGAAGTCGCCGCCAGAACCGCTGGCCCGCTCCAGGGCTTGGTCGTATTCCGTCTGGAAAGTCTGCTGGTACTCGTCCCAGGTCAGGAACTCGCACTCGTGGAGCCGCCGGAGCACGACCAGCCTGCTCGTCTTGAACCTGCGCGCAAGGCGCTGCAATTCAGTCGATATTCCCACTCGGGGGTTGAACTCTGCCCGAATCTCCTCAAGTGGAACGAGGGTCTCCGCTGCTACCCGGTTACACCACCCTTCGATGTCGTTCGTGGCCCTCGCCCCTAAATCGACGCTGTCAAGTGCGCTCTCACCTGTCCAGATGTGAGCCAATTCATGGGCGAGCGTGAAGATCTGCGCTGCTCGGGTGTCCGAACCGTTCACGAAAACCAGCGGAGCGAACCGGTCCGCGAGCGCGAAGCCCCTGAACTCTTGGGGATCAAGCTTCCTGCGCGTGTTGCTACCGACCACGCCGCTCACCATGACCATCACACCAAGTTCCTCGGCACGTTGCCTCAATACTGTGAACGCTTGTTGGTAGTTCGCACCCCTCTGCTGCATGTCGAACGACAGCGCGCTGCGCATCTGCTGCGCCGCATCCTCGGGAGCGGTGTTCGGTTGCAGCGACCCAGCCCACTCAAGCTCTCCCATCCCCGAACTGCGCACATAGTCGCGATACCAGTCTTGGCGCTGCTGACACTGATAGATCGTGTCAAGCAGATTGCCGCTCGGTCGGGCCACCGGGCGGTCACCCACCGTTCGAAAATCCGGGATCGGGAGATGCTCGTCTGGTGGTCCTGGAAGGAAAAAGTACCCGACCGCTGTGCCGGTAGCGCGAGCGAAACCCTCAACCTGCTTCAGTGTCGGCGAACCATGACCGGCCATCCACTCGCTCAGTTTCGGGAAACGGTCCGAGAGTTGCTCCACGTCGAGCCGCGACCGTTCGGCCGCCCACGAATACAGAGACGGTTCAACCTTGACGCGCAACGGCTTCGTTGCCCGCTCGGTCACTGTGTGGGTGTCGGAGTTCATGCTGGCAGGCGGGGTTTACGACCCGCGGACGTTGTGGTGCAAAGCCTTGCCGAGCGTGGATCGTTCATGGTCGACTCATCGTTCATTGTCGCCCCCTTTTGCGTTCTATGCATCGTCATTGTTGTTGTGCCATGCCAACCACACTAGTGCCGTCTGATCCTCAATGCCATCGACACTTCTCAAAACTACCGGCGATGCACTACCTCGCCGTGTTCGATGCCTATAAGCGTACTTGGCACCATGGGTGTTAGCATAACGCACATCGCAAAGGTTTGCGTCCACGGCATTGCCACCTGCTGGCCCACGCAACTTTCGTTGCGCCGCCAATGTCATCAGAGACCGGTTTTATGGGTCATGTGGCTTAGATTAGGGTCATGGGACAAGGTGGTCACCCAGCAGAACGGCAAACATCCCGCGATGTCGTGCATCGTGCGGAATCGGGTGAACGGTCCGTGGTTGCACGGTCTGGGCAAGCGACGTTGGAACGTTCCTCCTCATGCGTTCGGGTGGATGCTTCGACATTGCTCGAACGTTGGCATCACCTTCCTTATGTCGACCCCGTGAGGCTTCGGTCTGATATTGACGCCGTGATGGACCCGACGTTGTGAGCGCGCGCCGATGACCGCACAGGATCCGAAGGCGATGGTGCAGAAGCTGTGGGACTTCTGCGACGTGCTGCGCGACGACGGCCTGTCCTACGGCGACTACATCGAACAGCTCACGTATCTGCTGTTCCTCAAGATGGCCGATAAGCAGCGTGAGATGCTCGGAGGTGACCGCATCGTGCCCGTCGAGCTCAGTTAGCAGTCGTTGCTGAACCGGTCCGGAGCGGAACTCGAAGCCCACTACAGCGATGCACAGGCCGCGCTCGGCACCGGTCCGGACATGCGGTTTGCACTTGCTAGCCGGGCCGTCAGGCGATCCCAATCGAAACTGTTGCACCTAGGTGGCAAACGGGTACGCTTCACGGCATGACCGATGCAGCGGTTAGTCCTCGGACCTCCTTCTTGTATGCCCGGCCGCGAGCATTGCACGGTATTGCGCGTGTGTTCGACTTCTTCGGCATCTACGACTCCTACAAAACGTCGCCGACGCCTCAAGAAGCCGACATCTTGGCGGTCCTTCAGGACTGGCTTGCGGTGGAGGAGGATGCAAAGCATGTCATGACCCGAGCCGACACGTGAATTGGTGTTCGCTCCACCTAGCTTGCGGTGGAGGAGGATGCAAAGCATGTCATGGACGCATCTTCTGTTTCAGGTCTCGAGTGACATCACCTGAACCTTCGGACCCACCCGAGCAGTAGGTTCTCCCTAGCTCGCGCGACGGAGCGGAGTTGTCTGCTCGCGAAGCGTCGGATGTCGCAATAAAGCAGTCCTTCCACCAGATTCAGTTGCTGTTCCCGTCACTGATTGACGCGTAGAACGACTGGTACTCCTGGGCCGTAAGGTCAAAAATATCTGAGCTAGCGCGATCGGCGGTTGACACCGTCGCCCCGCCAGCTAGGGTGTGACATACAACTTCCCCCGTCGAACATTGAGTTCCGGGATACGGGTGCGGGCAAGACCTCGCTGCTCAACGCTATGGCCGCGCGCATCGCCACCGAATCCCGGGTGATCACCATCGAAGATGCCGCTGAGTTGCGGCTCCGCCACCCCACATGGTGCGTCTGAAGGCCCGAACCGACGGTATCGAAGGAATCGGGGCCGTGGAGATTCGTGGCCTGCCGTGTAACGCGCTGCGGATGCGCCCCGACCGCATCGTGCTCGGCGAGGTCCGCTGTCCCGAAGCGCTCGATCTGCTGCAGGCGCTCAACACCGGGCATTCGGAGTGCCTGTCGACGATCTATGCGAACTCCCCCACCGATGGCCTGGGCAGGCTGGCATCGTTGGTGATGCCGACCGGCATCGGGCTGCCCCACGACGCGGTCCGCACCCAGATCGGTTCTGCGCTTGATGTTGTTGTGCAAGTCGAACGTACGCCGACAGGAACACGCGAAGTAGACGCGGTCGTCGAGGTCTTCGACGGGGAGACGGCGCGCCCCCTCTGGTGCGGAGGGTGACGGTGACGTTGGCAGTGGATGCGGTGCAGGGAGTGCTGTTCGACGGGTTGGTGCGTGAGTTGCGAGATCAGCACGCAAAAGATGCTTGGAAGACCGACCAAGAGATGGTATCCTCCTCTTTCTACCCTACCAGCGAAGGTATCTTCCTCTTACTGCCCTACCAGCGAATCGGAGAATTCGAAATGACTTACCATGATTCACCCCCTCCCGCGCAAATTGCTAGCTCGGTCTGGCCTCGGTCTTCGCTGCGGGTGGTCTGTGCCGCGGTGGTAACGCTAGCGGTGACGATGGCGCTGGTTGGCCCGGCCCGACCCTCCGAAGCCCAAACGGTACCCAATTGCGGTCTCAACGCGGTCACAGTTGATGGCACCGCAGCGGTGTTGGCGGGTGATACATACACAGGATCTGTGAGTGCCGATTCTTTCACGGTAAACGTGTCGTTCACTGACAGCGAAGATCGTTACGTATACGTGAACCTGCACACCGGGATCCAACGCGAATATCTGGCCAAGCTCGACAATTCGGGGAGATTCACGTTCGATGTCGCTGCGTACACCGCGAAATTACGGGAAATTCCGCTATGGCTTCAGATACCTAAAGGAGGCGACAACCAGTTCGTGAAGCATTACAACCATGTGAACCAGACGGTCCGTTACATGTCGAAGGCGGACTGGTATGCAAAATGCAAGGCAAAAGTTTTACGACACGGGCAGCCACGGCCGCTGAGATTACCGAGGGTCAAGCGGCGGTGGCACGCGCAACAAAAGCGCGGGCCAGCCTGAGTATAGACTTCCCCGTCACGTTCTCGATAAACGTCTCCAACAATCAGTGGGTCGCCTCACCCGAAGCCCAGTGGACCGACAACAACGGCAACTCGAGGCGTTGTCCATACCTTGTGACACAATACGTGACAGTGCAAGACGCGCGAACCACAGTGATAGATGTGCAGCCGCTGGAGCCCAACGAGTTTGTCGGCGAGCCGTTGAAGCAACAACAGCAAACGAAATCCCCAACAACCACGGCACCACCAACAACCACGGCACCACCAACAACCACGGCACCACCAACGACAGCCACGTATTATCCCACCTATTATCCGCCTCAACAAAGTGATACCACTACACAAGCCGAACCCGCTGACGATGAAGAAGAAACCGGAGATGACGGTGTCACCCTCACCGACGTTCTACAAGCTGCTAAAGCCTACAAGGAAGGCAACCTCAGCCGAGAAGAACTGCAAAAGATCATCCGCGCCTACCTGACCAACTAGACAAAAGGCGTTGACACTTGCGGGCGGTATAGAGGCAGGAGCACTCCCTTATTGTCGCTGGCTGAGTACCAGCGAATCCGAGACGCTGCAGCTGCGAACGACTCGCTGTACCATGGTGGCCGCCAACTCGACGGCGCTCCCGCACCCATCGATCTGGTGGCACCAAGCCGAGACGCGGTGGGTGACAGCATCGATATTATCGCCGACGGCGGAGTGCGGCGCAGGCTCAAGAACTTCCGCTCCTCACGGCTCTTGTCGCGGTTGGAACAAGTCGTATCCAAAGAACGTGGCCGGAATGGACACTATCGTGGAGTTGGCACCCAGGAAGCTTCGACAGGAATCTTGGAACTGCGCCAGTTTGACAGCCAACAAGCCGAGGGCGGGCGCATCGCGAACTGGGTGGACGGACTGCTCGCTGAGGGACTCCCGAGCGAAGAGGTCATGCCCCAAGAGTCGCGCCAGATATTGCCTGAGGAGATAGCCGTGCTCACGCGCCACGCCGATTCCTTGGACCCAGTTTCGGAAGCCTTGACCGACAGAAGCATAGACATCGCCCGAGCCCACAGCGTCCATAAGATGCGAGTCAACCTGCGAGACTGGCGTGCAGCCGATTGCGTGCGGGATGCTCTGGCTGGAGCCGTCCCGCACTCGCGGATCCAAGAATCCGCGCCATTCAGTCTGGTCTTCTGTGCTCTTGTGCAGACATTCCGCTAACGTCGGTGGAATGCGATCGGGAGGCAACGCGGCGGAACGATACGGGCTTGGAGCCTCTTGGGAAGAACAGGCCAGTCGCGGTCTGCGCTGGCCACCGGCAAAGCCTTCGGTGGCTCGCACAACCCAACGGTTCGCTTCATCGGAGCGCACCGAGTTCGGCCTTGAGGTGTTCCGGGCTTCGGAGTCTGTTGCCCTGTCACAGTCTGTTGTAGACCGGTTCATTGTTGACTTTGGCCCACACGCATGAATACCACGCGTATAGCAATCGAACCGAAACTTCTCGTGTGGGCGAGACAGGCTATCGGAATGAGTGAAAAAACTGCCGCGCAGAGACTTGGAATTAGCGAATCGACTTTGCACAAGTGGGAGTCAGGAACTCTTGGACCAACAATCAAGCAGTTGCGAAAGACCGCTTCGGTGTACAGAGTTCCCTTAGCGGTGTTATTGTTGCCAGAACCCCCAACCACGTACCAGCCGATTAGAGACTACCGCAGGTTGGTCGACGGGCAGAATACTCCGGTTTCGCCTGCGCTACACGCAGAATTGCGTCGTGCTGAATCGCAACGCGAGGTCTTTCTTGAGTTTTCTGTACTCGCCCCCGATTCAGTTGGAGACACTTCACCATTACCGAAGTTGACGACAGATATGTCACCCGAGGAAGCGGGTCGACTGCTCCGCACCTACGTCGGTGTTTCGCTTCAAACACAACATTCGTGGCGGAATCACAACGAAGCGCTCAATGGTTGGGTGGATGCCGTTGAACGGAAAGGCATTCTCGTTGTTCATATCACACGCGTGCCGGTCGATGAGGCTCGGGGTCTTTCTATCAGTGAACTGCCGTTTCCTGTTGTGGGAATAAATGGTGCAGACGGGCCGCGGCCTCGAGTGTTCACATTATTCCACGAACTTACTCACATCGCACTGAACGTCGGTGGGCTTTGCGATCTGCACGAGTCCAAACATAACCCCAGAGAGGTTGACCGGCTTGAGCATTTCTGTAACGCGGTAGCCGTTGCTGCGGTCGTACCGTCCGATGACCTACTAACTTCTGAACCTGTTACTCGTCGATCAGACAACCACCTGTGGTCTATAGATGAACTAAAGGTCCTGGCGGATCGCTACATGATCAGTACCGAGGCACTGTTGTTGCGGCTAGTAAGTTTGAAGAAGGCATCGTGGGATCTGTACTGGCACCGTAAGCAGGAAATAGAGTTAAGCTACAAACACGCGCTTGAAGAACGAAAGAGGCGTCAGCAAGATACTCCGGGTGGCCCATCGTATTTTCGAATCCAGGCACGTAATATTGGACACGCGTATACACACGCCGTTCTTGATGCGTATCGGTCGCATTCAATATCATCGCTTGATGTCGCCGACTATTTGCATGTCAAATACGATCAAATCCCCAAACTTGAACGCGTTTTGCGATGACGCAAGATGTCTAC